>JAEMQC010000045.1 GCA_022758985.1 Campylobacteraceae bacterium | reverse complement strand
ATGGCTAGCAGAAGGTTATCCGTCAGATATGATGCGTATCCATTTCGCGATATATACTCTCTAGCCATCTCTTTATGCTCTTGCAATACCATATCTTGCAGGAAGCGTATATTTGAAGCAAAAAAGTTTTGTTTTATGATTTCATACACTGCGTTTTCGCTCTGAAGACCTACGATAGTCGGACAGTTTGATGCTCTCATTTTGGTATTTACTATCTCCTCCAGACTATTTCCTAGCATCTCCTGATGGTCAAGCCCTATATTTGTAAGTAGCATCAGCTCTTTTGGAGCTACGCTCGTAGAGTCAAACTCTCCGCCAAGCCCAGCCTCCAAAACCAAGAAATCGCACTTGCCGCCAAAAAAAGAGAGACAAAGGAGCGTCAAATACTCAAAATAACTAAGCCAATCCAGATCGGAGCCGAATTTTTCCACTAACTCGCTATGCAAAATTTCAAGCTCGTCCATTGAGGCATCTGCGCCATCAAGCCAAAACCTCTCAGTGATGGACAAGATATGAGGAGAGGTGAAGTGTCCGACTCTATATCCTGCATTTTTTAAAATTCCGGCCAAAAAACGCCCAGTGGTACCCTTGCCGTTCGTACCTACTATCTGCACTATTCTTGATCTGCACCGGATACTGTTTTTATGTTTTTCGTAAAATTTTCTAAATCTAGCCGGGTCAAAAGGGGTGTACTCTACCCCCTTGGCTTCTAAATACCTCTCTAAACTCAAGCCCAAAAGACCCTATTCCTGCCGTTCTGCTTTGCTTTATAAAGCCTCTCGTCGGATGTTTTTATCAGCTCTTTTAGGCTCTTAGTCGATTTTCTCTCGGCGCATCCGGCGCTTACGGTTACCTCTATTCTCGTCTCTTTGTAGATAAATTTGGTTTTTTCGACAGCCACCCTTATGCTTTCGGCATATGTCCTCGCACCCTCTATATCGGTTTTTGGAAGTATAGCTATAAACTCCTCTCCGCCAAATCTCCCTACGATATCCATATCTCTGGATTTTTTCTTTAGTATCTGGGCAAAAGAAGTAAGCACAACGTCCCCGGCCATATGCCCGTAGGTGTCGTTGATTTTTTTGAAATAATCTATATCGAAAAATACGACGCTGTAGTTGTCTTTAAATCTCAAGAAGAGCCCCTCAAAGTGCTCCAGCTCTTCGTCTATAACTTTTCTGTTTGCAAGCTTCGTCAAAAAGTCTATCCCAGCCTCTTCTTTTGCGCTCTCCAGTTCGCTCTCGAGGCTCTTTATCTTTTGCTGCATAGCGACCATCTGCGCATGCTCTTCTTTTAGCGCCGTAAGTGCGCCGCTTATATCATTATCGAGCGCAGCCACCAGCGCCGAGAGTTTGACCTTTACCGCCTCAAAGTCTCCCTCCCTGCTCTCCTCGATGAGCTTTTTGATAGAACCTACTTTCTGTGCGCCGCTGACGTTCGCATCCGTAATGCCGGAAATTTTCGCATAACATCTCGTTACCATGCCGTCTATCTCTGAAATTTTTTGTTTAATCTCTTTGTTATCGAGATAGATACGCTTTGCAACGAGAGATTTTATCTCAGACTGCACCCTTTTTTGGGAGATCATAGTCGGCTCGTTCAAAACTTTTTTTGCAAAAAGTTCCAACTCCTTTTGCATCTGCTTCGTAAAAGACGGCTTCAATCCATCCAAAACCACTAGCGCCAAATCATCGAAGTTTTGGATATTTTTTTCAAAGGCTAGCTTTAGCTCATTGGCAACCTCTTCCAAAAAATAACCTTTTAGGAGGGTATATTTTTCAAATGCCGCAAACTCGTTTGGTTTGTAGTTTGCGGTCAGAGAATCCCATGATTTCGCAAGCGTCAGGAGAAGTTCCGTATTTTTGGTGTTCTCTATCTTATCAAGAGTGGTGGAGGCTAGTTTGGCGGCTTCTTTGTGACGCAGCTGTTTAACCGCTTTGAGCACCTTCAAAAGCAGTATTGACTGAGCCGCTAGATATTCACTGGCCTCCGTGGGATTTAGTCTGTTTACCTGAGATATTAGAAACTGGACAAGCTCATCCATGCTCTTTGGAGCATAACCTTTGACAAGCTTTTGATAGCCCTCGTCCAACCTTGAGATGAATTTGTTTAGCTTATCGCACTCTTCGTGGGTTAGCCCCTCTTTTTTCATCTCTTTGCAAAAAGCCCTCTGGAACTCCTCCGGAGTTATCTCCTTATGCGCTTCTTTTAAGGACTTAATTGCCCTTGCTACTATCTGCTCCAGTTTCACCTATAAGCCCCAGTATTGATATTTGAGATATTAGCATATCGATAGCTTTTGAACTGCCGTTTTTGATAGCTTCAAATCTTTTGGAGTCAGACACGGTAGTATTTGGCTCGACGGAGAAGTCATAGCTTCCGCTTGTCTGAAACAACTTACTCTCTTTTTTGGATACAACGGTTGTATTTAGCGCAACATTCATCCTATAAAGCACAATGTATCCGTTTTGATCGTACTGGATAGGAGATAGCCCGACGGAGGCGACCTCTATGTACATTTTCGTAGCCGCTTCTTTTTCACTCACAAGCTTAGACCCAAACTTAGTAACGACGGCCTCATTGATAGCATCTTTAATAAGCACCGTATTTTCAGGGTCGCTTCTTAGCATCGTCACCTTGGCGTACACCTTGTCGCCTATCGCTTTTTTGGAGTAGTATACGGCAGGCTTATATCCGCATCCGGCAAAAACAAAAGCCAAGGAGAGGATTGCCAGAAGCTTTCTCATTTTTAGCCTTTTACCACGAAGTTTATAAGTTTATTCGGTACCACGACCTCTTTGATTATCTCGCCCTCAAGCCATTTTCCGGCTTCGACCTTTGCAATGGTCAGTATTTCGTCTTTGGAAGCCTCTTTTGGGACGTTGATTTCGGCTCTTTTTTTACCGTTGACGGTAACCGCATAAAATACCGTATCGCTATCAAATGCAGCTTCATCAACCTCTATCTTGCCAAAATTGGCGCATCCAAAAAGTCTGTTTGCTATCTCGTGACATACGTGCGGCGCTATCGGTTCTAGCACGTTTGTCAGAATATAATATCCCTCGGACCATACCGCTTCGTTATTTTGAGCATCAAGAGAATTAAGCGCTTCCATACAAGCCGCTATAACGGTATTAAAAGCAAAGCCCTCATCAAATACGGCAAGACTTTTTTTAAGCGCCTCGTAGACTTTTTTTCTGGCCTCCTTCTCTTCTTTGGAGAGGTTTGCCGTATCTACCGCAGGCTTCTTAGACGCCGCTTTTACGTTTTCGCTTTTTTCATAGAAGCGCCTCAAAAATCTAAAGCACCCCTCAACAGCGCTATCGTTCCACTCCAGCTCCTTGGTAGGAGGAGCGGCAAATAGTATAAACAGCCTTGCCGTATCGGCGCCGTATTTTTTGACCAGCTCGTCCGGGTCTACGGTATTGCCTTTTGATTTGCTCATCTTGGCGCCGTCTTTTAGCACCATTCCTTGTGTCAAAAGATTTTCAAAAGGCTCGTCTATATTTACGTATCCAAGGTCTCTTAGCGCCTTTGTAAAAAATCTAGAGTAGAGAAGATGGAGTATTGCATGCTCTATCCCACCTATATATCTATCTACAGGCATCCAGTAGTTAACAGCCTCTTTTGAGAACGCCTCTTCTTTAAACTTTTCTGGATTTTGGGCGTATCTAAGAAAATACCAGCTAGACTCCACAAAAGTATCCAGAGTGTCGGTCTCCCTTCTTGCGTCGCCGCCGCATTTAGGGCAGGTGCATTTCATAAATCCGGCGTGTTTTTCAAGCGGATTTCCGCTTCCGTCTATCACGACATCTTCAGGGAGCAGTACGGGCAGATTCTCTTTTTTCTCAGGTACTACGCCGCATTTGTCACAGTGGATAAAAGGAATCGGAGTACCCCAATATCTTTGCCTGGATATTCCCCAGTCTCTTAATCTATAGGTTTTTACGCCTTTGCCTATTCCTAAGCTCTCGAATTTTTTGATAATCTCTGATTTTGCCAGGACGTTATTCATACCGTCAAACTCGCCGCTACCAAACATCTCGCCTTCGCCAGTGTACGCTCCGTTTACTTCCACACCCTCTGGAGCCTTGATAACAGCCTTCAGCGGCAAGCCAAACTTCGTAGCAAACTCGTAATCTCTCTCGTCATGCGCAGCGACGCTCATGACAGCCCCGCTTCCGTAATCCACTATGACGAAGTTGGCAACCCACAAAGGCAACTCCTCTTTCGTCAAAGGATGCACCACGGTAAGACCGGTATCAAACCCGTCTTTAGGGGCTGCGCCTCTCTCTCTTGCAGGCACTCTCTGCATTGCCGAGACTTTTGCGCTTTTTTCGCTATCCAAAAGTCCGTTTTGCTGCATATATCGCACTATCTCATGCTCGGCTGCAAGCGCACAGTATGTTACGCCGTATACGGTATCGGCTCTTGTAGTAAATACGGAGAGATTGCTAAATTTACCGCCCAGCTTCTCCTTCGACTCTTTTGATAGTTCAAAAGCAAATTCAAGCCCCTCGCTCTCTCCGATCCAGTTTTCCTGCATCGTAAGAACCTGCTTTGGCCATCCTTTTTCAAGGGTTTTAATATCTTCCAAAAGCTCCGCAGCGTAGTTTGTTATCGCCAGATAGTATTGGTTCATCTCTTTTAGCACCACTTCGGTGCCGCATCTCCAGCACTTACCATCTTCGACTTGCTCGTTGGCTAGCACGGTAAGATCATGCGGACACCAGTTGAGAAGGCCGCTTTTCCTATATATCAGCCCCTTCTCCCACAAATCTACGATAAAACCCTGTTCAAACTTTGTATACTCCGAATCGCAAGTAGCAAAATCCCTTTTTACAGAAAAAGAGAGACCTAACCCCCTTAACTAATCCCTCATATAGTCTATATTT
>JAEMQC010000096.1 GCA_022758985.1 Campylobacteraceae bacterium | reverse complement strand
GAGCCGCTATCAAAAAAATACGCCTTTTTGCAGTTTTCAAAAATAGAGCTCGACTTATCAAACGTAACTATTAAGAAAAAAAGAGTGGAAGAGATTGAAAGTGAACGATTTGATTTGATAACTTCTCGCGCCGTAGCCGATAGCAATTTTCTCGTTAAACTCTCAAGACACCTTATCGCCGACGGCGGAAATTGGCTTTTTTATAAAGGCGAAGAATCGGCCTCACAGATAGAGGGTAAAAACGTACAAATTTACTCAAAAAATAAGCGACATTATATACTTATAAGGAACGAAGAGTGCTAAAATTTTTATTTAATCTAGCCGTAATTATAATAGTAGGCTATATCATATACGTGAAGTTTTTTAAAAAACCAAAACGGGTGCCTGGCAACCAAAACGAATTTAAAAAGATGGATAGCTCGGTAATGGTTAGCTGTGATAAATGTGGAACATTCGTAGAAACAAACGATAGCATAGCCAAAGACGGAAAGTTTTTCTGTTCAAAAGAGTGCGCAGGAGTTAAATAGTGATAATCATAGGCGGACGAGAAGAGGTTAGCACCGGGGAAGAGCTTAGCTTTGACGAAGGCGGCTCGCTTAGATATTTCAAATTCGACATAAACGAGCTGGCAAACTACAAAAAACTATGCCAAAACGGCACGCAGCTCGCAATAGGCGTATCGGATATAAAAGAGCTCGTATACGCATGTAATATAGGCGTCAAATACGTTATAGCAAACAGAGAGGACGCCGCAATAATGCAAAAAATCGTAGACTCTTACATGTACGACACAAAACTGCTTGCGATAATATACGAAGAAGAAGATATAGAGTGGGCCGGAGCCACAGAGGTGGACGGCGTTATATTCGACCCGGACGAAAGACTTTGAAAATATACGATATAGCGATAGTAGGAGCCGGTCCGGCCGGCATAGCGGCAGCTGTTGAAGCCTACGCAATGGGCGTCACAAATATAATCCTCATAGAAAAATCAGGCAATCACTCTGCGACAATCAGAAACTTCTATAAAGACGGTAAAAGAGTAGACAAAGAGTGGATGGGCCAAAAGCTAGAGAGCGGCGGCACTATCACTTTTTTAGACGGCACAAAAGAGAGTACGCTAGACTTTTTCGACGAATTGCTAGCAAAACATTCGATAGAAGCCGTGTTTGGCGAAGAAGCGGAGAGAGTTGTTAAAAACGGCGACATATTTGACGTCACCACAAGCGGCTCAAATTATCACGCAAAAAGCGTCATACTTGCAATCGGTAAGATGGGCAAACCAAATAAGCCTACCTGTCAGATAACAGCTGAGGCAAAAAAAAGAGTTCACTACAATCTTGACGCCTGTAGCGAAAATGAAAATGTACTTGTTGTCGGAGGCGGGAACTCCGCAGCGGAGTATGCCATAGATTTGGCCGACAAAAACGACGTAGCGTTATCGTACAGAAAACCCAACTTCACGAGACTAAATGCCATCAATCTACTCAACATAGAAAGACTAAGCTCTCACGGCAAAATAAGAATGCTGATGGGGACAAATATTACGGCGATAGACGAAAAAGAGGGCAAGCTAAAGGTTATGTTTGAAGAGATAGAGCCTGAAACTTTTGATAGAGTGATATTTGCCATAGGCGGCTCAACGCCGGTTGACTTTCTCAAAAAATGCGGAGTGGAGCTAAAAGACGGTGAGCCTGTGCTCTCAAGCGAATTTGAAACAGACACAAAAGGGATGTTCATATCCGGAGATATAGCCTTCAAAAACGGCGGCTCCATCGTAGCAGCGCTCGATATGAGTTACAAGATAATAACCCTTATAAAAAATAAATACCTCTAGAACTCTTCCCTTTTGGAGCTGGCGAGCAGTCTCTCCACGCTAAGCTTTGGATTTTGTCCGGAGAGTAGATTTACTACCTCTTTCGCTATCGGAGAATAAAGTCCGTTTTTAGAGGCTAGTTTTAGCACGGCTTTTGCGGTTTCTATACCTTCGGCGGTCTCACCAAGTATAGAGAGTATCTCCTCGACGCTTTTGCCCTCTGCCAAAAGCAGACCCACACGGTAGTTTCTGGATTTTTCACTGGTAGCCGTAAGGAAAAGATCCCCTACTCCGCTAAGCCCGAGAAACGTCTCCAGTTTTGCGCCAAACGACATACCAAACCTTGTCATCTCGGCAAGCCCTCTAGTAATAAGGGCTGCCCTTGCGTTATTACCCAGACCAAGTCCGTCACACACACCTGCGGCGATCGCTATTACGTTCTTGTACGCCCCCGCAACCTCGGCGCCAGTAACATCAGATGATGTATAGAGCTTGATAAACGACGGGAAAAAAGGCAAAAACGACTCTGCGCACTCTTTTGAGCTACTGGAGATAACAAGCGCCGTAGGAAGCGAATTTTGCACCTCTACAGCGAAAGATGGACCAGATAAAAAGGCTAAGTTTTCCTTCGGTACGAAATCTTCATATATCTCGTTTAGAAATCTTCCGTTTCCACTCTCTATTCCCTTTGAAGCGACCAGTATTTTTTGGCCTTTAAAAACAAAATTATCTTTTAAAAACGTAGGTAGGCTTTGTGCGGAGATCGATATTATGATATGTTCGCAAGAGAGAACTTCGTCAAGGGAGCAAAACCCGCTAACGTTTCTAGGCGTTCTAGACCATAGTTTGGTTTTTGTTTTTTGTTTGAGCGCAAAGGCCAATGCGCTACCCCATTTACCAAGTCCTATTACTCCGATGTTTGCACTCATGAGATGGCTTTGCACTCTTTTGAAAATCTCAAAATCTCTTCCTCTTTTCCTATTACCACGAGTATATCGCCGGCATCTATCTTGTGGTTAAACGCATTCACATTAAAAATAAACCTTTTGCTTATCTGGTTATCCAAAATGCCCAGCACTATCAAATCATACCTGCTTTGTATGTCTAGATCAAAAAAATGGCTTTTATCCACGCTCGAACCTGGCATCACCTCTATTTCTGATATTTTTATGCCATGCCCGTAATAATCCTCTATATCCCGGTAAACTATCGACTCTAGCAGCCTGAGCGCCTCCGGTCTTCTTAATAGCTGAAACACTCTATTTGCACCTATCTCGTTAAAATCTATTGTCTCGTTGGCGCCTGCCAAAATCAGCTTTTTTTTGGAGTCTACATCGGAAGCCCTGGCTAGTATATTTACGCTCTTGCTAATGGAGCGCACGCTAAGCGTCGTGTAGAGATTTATGTCGTCATCGTTTGATACGCAAAAAAAATCCGTAACAGAGCTGCCGACGCCTATTTTTATTAGATTTGCATCATCTGACAGATCCATAAGTTCCGGGCGAAAGCCATCTCTGAGCGCCTCTTCGTAGCTTACCGTATCCTTGGCTACAAGTACTATTTCGTCGTTTGAAAACCTAAGTCTTGGCAAAAGCTCTTTGGCGACGGTAGAGTAGTCGTAGATAACTATTTTTCTACGCATCCGAGCCTCCTTTGAGAAGTCTTAGATGAAGCCCCTCTATTCTTTTTGGCCTGCCTATTACTACCAATCTATCGCCTTGATACAATCTAACGCTCTCTTTGGGGTTAAACAAAAACTCGCCGTCTTTTCTTATTACTCCAAGTACGAGGCAGCCAAAATGCCCGGCTTCCAACGACGAAAGCAGGAGGTCGTCCCTGGCATACTCCACCAAGAGCTCCTCGGCCAAGACATGTTTGTCGTCAGCAATAAGCTCATATACGGCCTGATAAGAGACCGGGGAGTTCAAAAACTCCGCCAATACCTGAGCGCCTAGCCCAAGCCCTATTATCTCGTTCGCTCCGGCGAATAGCATCTTATCTTCGTTTTTTGCCTCGTTGGCCTTCGAGATTATCTTTATCGTTTTAGACATAGACCTAACTGCGAGTATTATCGATATATTGACTATATCGCTTTTTGTTAGGCAGATTACAAAGCTAGCTTTTTGGACTACCTCTAGCGCTTTTAGCGTCTCCACTTTCGAGGCGTCCGCCAAAAACGCCTTGTAACCGAGCGCTTTCGCATGGTCTATCCTACCTTGCTCTATATCTACGACGACGAAATCTATTTTTGATTCATGCAGTCTAAGACAAAGTTCATCGCCCATTTTGCCAAAGCCGCACACGAGGATATACTCTTTTAGCTTACCTATATATTCGTGGCTTCTTTGTTCTCTAACTGCACTTATTCTCTGTCCGAGCGTAGTAGTAACAAGAGAGGTCAGCATCGCAAGCACGCCTAGTCCGGCGAACACTAGAAAGATAGACTCTATCTTGGACTCCGTCGTGGATGGCACCACATCACCGTAGCCGACGGTAGCGATAGTTATTACCGACCAGTACACGGCGTCGAAATAGGTATTCACCTTGGGATTGTCGGCTTCAAACACATAAAATAACGACGATGCGATAAATACGGTCATCGTAATAAGAACGAATAGCACACCAAATTCGTATTTTTTTGTAGCAAGTATGGAGAATAACCCCCTGGTAATCTCCGAGTATCTGAATATCTTAAATAGCCTAAGCGGTCTTAGCCCCGGGTGTATCGAGAGTAGGTCCACGATACTCATAGGCTGCAATACAAACATTAACTTGTTTTTAAAAAGCTCTAAGAAAAGTTTCCACCATCTCGGTCTAACCCTAAGCTCCTCCCACTCGCTTATTCTGGCGATGATTATCTTGTGCATATCGGAGTGAACCCAAAAGCGCAAAAAATATTCTATGCAAAACACCAAGATTGCGCAAACCTCTATGAGCGTAAGCCAAAAACCGGTTTCGTTTTTAATATCGTAAAGATAGATTCCGACGGTTACTAATACAAGAGTTATCATGGAGTAGTCGAAATATTTTTTATATCTAAAGGATTCGTTTAGAAGCAGGTTTCTAAAAAACGATTTAACAGCGCCGTACCCGACGGACGTATCCAGTCGGTAGGCAAAAATAAGGAGTTTTTTAGCTAAGAAATTACCCATCTAGCAGCTGTTTTAATAG
>JAEMQC010000011.1 GCA_022758985.1 Campylobacteraceae bacterium | reverse complement strand
CTTCGTTCAAATATCGAGCCGTTTTATCACGCCACTTCACTCTCAAATCTCAAGGCCACGGTTGAGCTTCTCGGCGGCTTTGGTATCAAGATAGAGATTGACAATATCCAAACAAGCAAAAGCGTAGTCATAGGTACGCAAAAAGCAACGGTAGAAGATGTGGAGTGTGAAGCGTTAGACGCTGATATATCAAAGATAAAAGCGCTTTTTGGCATCCAAAACCTTGCAATATTGAGCGATGAAGACTTCAATGAAGCGCTCCAGGCATTACCTGTCATAGCCAGAAACAAGCTAAACAACGGCAAAAGTGAAAATCTATGGTACGAAGAAGTAGTCCCTCGTGAGTCTATATTTTACACGGTATTTTGCTATTACGACAACCTAGACGACAGCACCCCAGATAGCAAAGGCAAAACAGATCGCAAGAAGTTTGAGATGGCATATAGGCTCTTTGAAGAAAAGCTGCTAGCAGAGCAGATACAAATAGGCGCAAACGCTTCTATCGGATACGGCATAACAAGATTTAGCAAGCTTGGAGAATAAGATGAACAAGAAAAAAATAGACACACTTATACCAAAAGCGATAAATGCAATCACGCAAAAACTAGCCAAAAACGGCTCGGTAGATAGGGTATATGCCGGCTATCTAGCGTCTTTTGGGCCTACGGTTGTCACTAGTGGTCTGCTTCAGACGGTGATGTTTTTTGAGGGTGATGAGAACAAGAAAAAAGTCATAGACCTCATGTTTGCCCTGATAAAAGACGAACTATCGACAAATGGAAATTCACTTGCAGACTTTTTGACGCAAAATGACAACCATAAAGACTACGCCATAAAGCACAAAGTCTTAGAGGCAAACATTGCTTGCAAGCTTGCTATTCGCACCTTTGCACTTAAGGACTAAAGATGGCATTTTACTATTTAAACAAACTGGCCAAAACAATCACAAAAAACGAACTTTTTGGTGAATTCAAAAAATACGGCAAAGTGAAGTTTGTAGGTGACCCACGCCAAGACAGCAAAAGTCCAGAGTTTAACTCCTCGATAGTAGAGTTTAACGAGCTCTCTGACAAAGATGGATTTGAAAGCTACTGCAAAGCCAAAAATATTTATTACAAATTACGCCAAGATCAAAATACATCGCAATCATCGGCTCCAAGCGAGAGGGCGGTTCATCAGTCGCAGCCAACACAAGTTCACACCCAAACCACAAACACCAAAATTATAGTGGCAAATCCATCGTTTCACTACTACAAAGATACGGCATATGGCAATGATATAGAAAATTTTAGATTTTCACCCTCTTTTACAAAGCTCTTTGAGATACAAGATGCGCATTCATTCACGCTCAAAACAACCTATCCGGGACTTCTCGTAGGTAGTGGCTACAATCACCCAAAACTAAAGTCAAACAAAGACGACTTCCAACTTGGCTTTTTCTTTGACCATACATCAGGGCTTCCGCTCATCCCAGGCAGCTCTATCAAGGGCGTCATCAGATCCGTCTTCCCAGAAGACAGCGATGCCCACAGAGAGGCAAAAATAGAGCTTTTAATGGAGTATGGCATAGAAAAAAACGATATAGAGTTGCTAAAAAAAGAGCTCTTTGACAACAATGCCACTACTGTGTTTTACGATGCATTTATTGTTTCCACGGCAAATGCCGACGGCAAGATATTTGGCTCAGATTATATTACCCCTCATGGCGATGACGGACTCAAAAATCCAGTGCCGGTCAAATTCCTAAAAATCCTCCCAGATGTGTCGTTTTGCTTCCAGTTCAAGGCGCGAGACGAACATATCAAACTGTTTCACAAAATCATCTTAGACCTCGGACTAGGAGCCAAGACAAATGTCGGATATGGGAAATTCACAGAGTGAGCTAAAATTTACTACTCAGCTAGAGAGCATAATCTCGGCTGACTCACTCCAAAAAGCGGCAAAATCATTAGACAGCAAAAGCGCCGGCCTTGATGGGCAAAGCCTTGCCGAGTGGCAAAATGCGGGACTGGAGAGATTTGTCGAGCTATCTCGCGATATACTCATCGGCAAGTATATCCCAGAGCCGCTCTCTCGTTTTGATATCACAAAATCAAGTGGCGGCAAGCGCCCCATAGCGCTTTCATCGGTCAGAGATAAAATAGTCCAAAAAGCAATTACAACGGCCCTGTCTCCACACTTCCAAAAATCATTTAGTCTAGCAAGTTTTGCCTATCAGGGCGGAAAAAGCTCGGCAGATGCTATCAAAAAAGCACATGAGTATATTTCAAGCGGATTTTTATGGGTATATCGCACAGACATAGACGAGTGTTTTGAGCGCATTAACCATGGCAAGCTATTAAAGAAACTCTCCGAAAGATTGTCAGATTTGCGTATCGTTAGACTCATTGCACTTTTTGTAAAAAACGGAGCTTTTGCAAAAAGCAACTATACGGACCATAGCTCAGGCGTGCATCAGGGTGATATTATCAGCCCATTACTTTCAAATATCTTTTTAGACACGATAGATAAAAAGCTAGAAGCTCAAAATATAAAACATATCAGATATGCCGATGATATAGCTATTTTTGCTTCATCAAAGCAGACCTTAGACAAGCACGCAAGTATATTCAGTCGTATTATCACGGATTCAGGATTGTCTGTTGAAAAGACAAAAACCCAAACATTACAAGCCAATGAGGGCATCCCTTTTCTTGGTTTTGTAATATACCCCGACAGATACGAACTAGATACACCAAAATTTGAGCAAATCAAACAAAAACTCTATGAGTTTTCTATTGACAAACAGCCCATAGCGGAGTGGTCTGTCAAGCTAAAAGCCTATATAAGCGGGCTCAAGCTCCATTTTGATAGATTTTTGCCACCCGATGCGCCGCAAATTGCGAGACTTCAATCGGAGCTTTCAGAAGCGTTCATAACAAAAATAGAAAAACTTTTATTGCAACGGCAAAGGCCAACCAAAAAAGAGTTGAAAGAGCTACTCGCTTCAATACCCACTTTTATGCATCTAGGCAAAAAATCCCATTCTTCATTTATATCTTACGCCATCGACTCAGCATTTGAAAAGTCAAACAAAACAAACGTAACAAAAGACATTCAGGGGAAGCTAGAAAAGAGGAAGCACGAATATGCAAAAAAATTTGCCGTAGCAAACACACTTATGATAGAAAAACCGGGTTGTTTTCTAGGGTTATCTACGAGAGGATATGTTGTAAAATCCAAAGGAGCGGTGACACATAGGGTTCCGCTCTCCCAAATAGAGCATATTATTATAGGCGCCAAGGGCGTCTCGCTGTCCTCGGCAGTTATAGAATATTGTGCCAAAAAAGCTATTCCGATTGACTTTGTAGACAATTTTGATGGACCGTATGCCTCCCTTATCTCACAAAACGGCTCCCTTACTCAAAATGCACTATCTCAGCTATCTCTCATCCAAGAAAACAAGCATCTACACCTGGCAAAAGAATTTGTAGAAGGTAAAGCCAAAAATCAGCACAACTATCTAAAGTATCTAGACAAGCATCACAATAAGCTGTCGCTACATACAAAAAGGATAGAGGCTTCACTAAAAAAGCTAAAACCTCTTACGATAAATGGGCAGATGATGCTAATGGGGCTGGAGGGCGAAATCGCCGCCACTTATTGGGAGGCCATATCCATACTTATTCCTGATACATATGGGTTTACAGGCAGAATCGGCAGGGGAGCCAAAGACCCCATAAACTCGGCTCTAAATTATGGATATGCGATACTTTACGGCAGAGTACAAAAAGCTCTTATACAGGCAGGGCTATCGCTTCATGTATCATTTTTGCACTCCATGCAAGACTCAAAGCCCACGCTTGTGTATGATTGCATAGAGGAATTCCGAACTTTTGTAGTTGATAGGCCGATTATCAGCATGGCAAACCGCAATGAGCCTATCAAAGTTGACAAAGACGGTATGCTTACCCAGCAGGCCAAAAGACTTGTTTTTGAAGCGGTAATGGAGCGTCTAGGTGGATATACAAAATACCAAAAGGAGAACCGTCAAATGCAAAATATCATCTCAATGCAGGCTTATCTTTTAGCTCGCCACATAAAAGGCGAGGCCAAATACAACTCTTTTGTGGCGAAGTTTTGATGCCAAAATTTGTAATAGCTTATGACATACCGGATACCAAAAGACGGACAAAAATTCATGATATACTATTTTCACACGGCGTTCGCGTCAACGACTCGGTATTTGAGATAGACCTCTCGATGACTGATATAAAAAAATTAAAAGCAAAACTCTTCAACTATATAGATATCTCAATAGATAGCGTCAGATGGTACGCTATATGCCAAAATTGCCTTGCGAAGTCTGAGACCATGGGGACAAAAGAGCATTTTTTGTTTACCCCAAAAGATACCTTTATAACATAAAGGGTTTGCGAACTTTTTTTATGCTCCGCTTAGAAGCAAAGAATACAGTATGTATAAGAGCAAACGGTTAAGATAAAATATATAGTAGTTGCACCGAATTTTATAAGAACTTCTCAAAACCCATTTTCTAGATTACCGCAAAAAAAGGTTTGCGAACTTTTTGATTTCTATCCCTTGTAAACGCTTATTTTATCGGCACACAGAAAAGAGAAAAAACTAAAAAGTTGGCAAACCTCAAGTTCGGTCAAAAAACGATAAATGATTTGCGAACTTGTCGGTATATTTAATATTTTATCGCCAAGCCATATAACTCCGATACTCCATCATAATATTTTGATAGCAAAAAAAGAATGCATCATGCAAAAACTCGGGATTTTGCTTTTTAAAAACAGGAGGGTTTGCTGCAAAATCCATATGCGCCTCGTATCTACAGTATTTAAGTGCTAAAATATTTACTCCTTCACATCTTTAACAACCCAATGTTAACGGCTGTAGCCTCGATACCAATCGGGGCAGTTATTTCGAGACATCTAGAAAGGAAATGAAATTTTTATAAGTGTATGAAGTAGCCTCGATACAAATCATGGCAGTAATTTAGAGACAGAGCTAAGAAAAAGGATACG
>JAEMQC010000052.1 GCA_022758985.1 Campylobacteraceae bacterium | reverse complement strand
ATCGACCATAACGTAAACATTTTGGAGATAGAGATCAGGGATACCGGCGGGCGAGATGTAATAAAGACCGGGTATTCTAGCGGCAAGAAAATTCCGTCTGATAGTTATTTTGTAATAGAGCGCAATATATATGACGCTCTTGGAATACAAAAGCTGGCTTTGGTGAAAATATATTACTCCAAGGCTGATTTTATAAGCGCAAAATTGTTTGTGGCAAAGACGCTGTTCTTGCTCTTTATATTGGCGTTGGTGCTAGGATTTTTCGGGCTCATTAAGATAAACTCTTTTTTTGCGCCGCTTCGCAATCTAACCGAAAAGTTGAGTGATTTCAATCCGGAACACCCTAGTTTTAAGCTGCCAATCAGTCCGAAAAAAGACGAAATATCGATAGTCCAAAATACCATAGCCGTCACAATGGAGAAGCTGGTCTCCTACCAGCAGAAGATTATACAGGCGAACGAAACGCTAGAGGATGCGGTAAGAGAGAGGACGAAGGAGCTAAACGAGCAGATAGAGCTATTTAGGGTTTTGACGGACGCTTCACCCAATGCGCTAATACTTTTCGATACCAATCTTATATATGCGAATCCAGCGTTTTCGAAACTTACGGGATATGAGCCGGTAGAGTTTTTCAAAAAGAAGATAGATACTCTTTTCGAGCTTGACGAGGATAGCGAGTTGGCGCAGGCTCTGGATGCGACAAATCCAAAAAATAGGCGCTATCCTCAACGTTTTGACGAAGTAGAGCTTCGAAGAAAAGACGGTAGCAAGTGTTATGTATCGGCGTCGATAGCATATCTGCGCATTAAGGAGAGGGACGCTGCGATAATAAATCTCACAGACTTGACGGCGCTAAAACAAAAAGACCAGATGCTTCTTCTTCAGTCCAGGTTTGTTGCGATGGGCGAGATGATAGGCAATATAGCCCATCAGTGGAGACAGCCGCTAAATATTATACAGAGCGCCATAACAAAAATATCGGTGTATAAAGAGATGGGGCTTATTACTAATGAGTTTTTGGATGAAACGGTCAATAGTGTTAAAAGGCAAGTTTCTTATCTATCCGCCACCATAGACGACTTTAGAAGCTTTTACAAAGATGACCCGGGCGGTTCGTTTTTGCTTGTCGATGCCATCAAAAAATCTTTATCTTTGGTAGAAGCCGTCTATCATAATCACTTCATAGAGGTCGAAGTGTTGTGCGACGCTTGTGAGGATGTTAAGCTAAAAGGCTCCATGAACAGGCTTATACAGGCGCTTCTCAATATTCTCAATAACTCGAAGGATGCGATAATTCTTACCAACTCGGAATTTAAAAAAGTAAAAATACAGTGCGGCATCAAGCAAAACATGGTCGTCGTCAGCATACAAGATAGCGGCGGCGGAATAGACCCAAAAAATATAAGCAAAATATTCGACCCGTATTTCTCGACCAAAAATAAATCGCAAGGCACCGGAATTGGTCTTTATATGACAAAACAGATAATAAGCGGTTCGTTTGGCGGTAAGATAGAGGCGAAAAACGCTGAGATGGAGATTGGCGACCAAAAGGTGAAGGGTGCGCTATTTCAAATAGAGATTGAACGGGAGACGTAGATTGCGTCACTCTTTTAGCTCCATCGAGATCCGACACTATTTTTTTTAATCATTAGACCTCTTCCAAAACCCCTCTCTCGAGACGGTTGCCCACGATGGGGCGAACACGTATGTGTGAGGTTAAAGCTGTCGCTTTTCGGCCCATCGGGTCAAGGTCTCTCTTTCGCAGTTTTGAAAGAAGTCTATTTTCCATTTTTGGAATAGGATATGCAAAGCATTTTTTTAGCATTTTTGCAAATAAGGATTTTTTATGGAGATAACTATCAGAGGTCAAAAAGCAAATCTAATAGGTAAGCAGCCAAATATTAAAGACGAAGCCCCGGCCGCAAGAGTCTATGAAATGTCTGGAGAGCAGTGCGTAGTGGGTATGATAGCGCCCAAAGCGCAAATGTTCATCGTGGTGCCGTCTCTAAAAACGGAGGTGTGTTCGTATGGAGCCAAGAAGTTCGACGAACTGTTATCGCAGACAAAAAACCTTATTTCGTATATCGTAACGGCCGATAGCGTAGAAAACGTAAACTCATTTTTGGACGGCTACTGCCTCAAAAATATAAAAGTTCTGCTAGACAAGGAGCATGACTTCGGAAAGAAATATGGCGTGCTGATAGGCGACGGAGCGCTAAAAGACAAGCTGGCGCGCGCCGTATTCATAGCGGACGAAAACGGGCTTATCACCTACAAAGAGATAGTCTCCGAAATAGTGGACGAAATCAACTATGATGCGTGCATGAGTGCGCTTGCCAAGACGCTAGAGCCAAAACCGCACGACCCGCACCACAGCGATGAGAATTGGATGAGACACTGAGCCTCTAATTCAAAAGCCTTTTTTGGGCAAAATATTTCCAAAAAATAAGGCTTTTTAGATGGCTTCCTCACTCGGTTTTTTAGGCTCCGCACAAGAGTTCAAGGCAGAAACCCCGATAGTAAAAGACGAGTTCACGCACGCCCTTTGTATCGGCGAGACGGGGAGCGGCAAGACTACGGGCTTCATACTCCCAAATATCAAAGATAGAATTGCCAAAAAACACGGCATTTTGGTCTATGACTTCAAGGGCAATCTCCATCTTGGCGTCAAGAAGTTGGCTCTAGACGCCGGTAGGCTAGGGGATGTTATCGAGATAGGCACACCATGGGGCAAAAAGACAAATCCTTTCGAGTATATGACGATAAAAGAGATTTATGCTCTTTTGTTTGCCCTAATAAGCCAAAAAGACACGGAAGGGGTATTCTGGCACTCCGCCGCTGCTACGCTAGGCTCAAATATCGTTCGCATCATCAGACGTATCGGCAAGGTCAGAGAGTCGTTTGAGCAGCTTGGGATAGAGTTTCCAAAGCTTTTTTTTAGATACTCCGTGGACTTCAACGACAAAATATCCAAAATAGAGCATGCTTCAATGCCCGTAAGCGACTATCACGCCGAGGAGTTCGAGTATCCTACGTCCGCATCTTTTGCTTCGCTGTACTCATGCGTGCGAACGGTCAAAAAGCTATGTATGTTTACCGACGGACACCCTATGCTGGTCTCATTTCTCAAAGACAAGCTGATTTCGGCGTTTGCCGCCAAGATGAAAAAAGAGTTCGCCAACCAAAACATAGAGAGCGAATGGCCGGCGGTACAAAAAGGCTTCGAGGAAGCTATGCTACGCATAGAGGAGCTTGATAATAGCTTTGCGATGCTAGATAGCTATAAGTCTATGGCGGTATCCATCAGCGACGATTTTTCGGGCAATTACGGCGTCATCTTTTCGCTGGAGTCCTCGCTCAAGCACTTTTACGACTATAGCTTCTTTAGCGAACACGAGTGCGACATCATCGAGGAGCTAAATGCGGGCAAGATAGTAGTGGTCAACACATCTTTGCTAACAAACCAAATGATAAACGCCCTCAATCAGTCGATAGTCCTCAATCTCTCAAAAAGAGCCAAACAGCCTCGTAAAACCCCAGTGTCAATATTTATCGACGAAGCGAATAGGGTAGTGGACAAGAATACGGAACTAGCTACGGACATACTCAGAGAAGCAAAAGTGGAGCTAATCCTAGCCATCCAGAACGAGTCGCAGATGATATACAAGATGGGAATAGATAGATACAAGGAGCTAAAGGGTAATCTGACGGAGCAGATAATCTTTAGAAGCAACGACGAAAACCATATGCAAAAAACTGACAAAGACGTAGAGAGGCTGGCTACGCACACGTACCTATCAGGTGAACTAAAGGAGATCAAGTCCACGCAGCCGATATTTTTCGGTGAGGACGAACTGCTGGGAGCCGAGTACGAATACCAAAAGAGCTTGCCGATAGTCTCGGAGCTGCTATCGATGAACAAAGTCACGGAGCCGACAATAGCAGTATTCGACGACATAGTATTCGAGCGCGACGACTCCGTATATCTCGAAAACATCAAGACAAAAGAGATAAAAAAGATAATATTTAGAAGCGACTCCGAATACAAAAACGCCCGCAAAGAGCTGGCAAAAATATACAAATACGTCTTCGGCGACGAGGACGAAGAAGCTTCCGCCGCCGACAAGCTAGGCTTCATATCCAGATGGCGCAAGCTAACCAGGGATTTTAGGTAAAAGCTGACTGTAGCCGTTTCGCCTATAGATTCGAAAGATATTTATGAGGTATGTCTACGATTTTGACGAAGCTCAATTTTGTCGTTGTTAAAGCAGTTTTTGGTAAATTTTTTCGAATATAAACTACTAAAGAGAGAGAGATGTTGGAGAGTAAAAAACCATACCTTGAGTCTATGCCCGACGCAAACGGATTTTTCGGAAAATTCGGCGGAGCGTTTATTCCGCCGCAGCTAGAAGAGCCTTTTTTGGAGATAACCCAGGCATATATGAGGCTTTCAAAATCGCATGAGTTTTTGAATGAGCTAAAAACAATCAGAAAGCACTATCAAGGCAGGCCGACCCCTGTTTTTTATTGTAAAAACCTAAGTAAACATATAGGCGGCGGACAGATATATCTAAAAAGAGAAGATCTTAACCATACCGGAGCACATAAATTAAACCATTGCATGGCCGAGGCGCTACTAGCAAAGCATCTAGGCAAAACGAAGCTTATAGCGGAGACCGGCGCCGGACAGCACGGCGTCGCACTAGCTACGGCGGCTGCATATTTTGGGCTTGAGTGTGAGATACATATGGGTGAGGTAGATATCAAAAAAGAGCATCCAAATGTCGTCAGAATGAAGATACTCGGCGCAAAAGTGGTTCCGGCTACACATGGGCTAAAAACGCTCAAAGAGGCGGTAGATAGCGCATTTGAGGCGTATCTAAAAGATACAAAAAACCAACTTTTCGCCATAGGCTCCGTAGTCGGCCCACACCCATTCCCTAAAATGGTAAGAGATTTTCAGAGCGTTGTCGGTTTCGAGGCAAAAGAGCAGTTTTATGAGATGACGGGCAAGCTTCCTGACGCCGTAACCGCATGTGTTGGCGGCGGCGGCAACGCAATGGGGATATTTAGCGCATTTATCGAAGC
>JAEMQC010000100.1 GCA_022758985.1 Campylobacteraceae bacterium | reverse complement strand
TATCTTCAAAATTTATAAAAAACGCCTGCTATTTTAACTCCAACTACGGCAACGAGATAAACGCCAGGCTAAAGCAGATGATAGCCGAGATAGAGACGCTGAATGACAAAAGCGAAGAGGTTCTTTTTCTCATCACCGACCTCAACCTTACTACGCAAGATTGCAGGTTTCTAGACGACAAGATAAGAGCTATGAATACCGGCGGCTACAATATCAAGCTTCAGCTTCTAGACCACCACATCAGCGGCGAAGAGCAGGCGAAGGAGTTTGGCTCTTGGTATACGCTCGACAACAATAGATGCGCTACAAAGCTAACGTATGATTATTTCGGCGAAGTGGATGAAGCTACGACTACTATGGTCGAGGCGATAAACGCAATAGATCTTTGGAAAGAGGAAAATCCTCTATTTGAGTTTGGCAAGACATTGATGAGGCTGATCTCGGAGACAAAAGAGCTAAACAAGCTACTATTTCCGGATGAGAGCGTGGCGTACAAGCTATATGCGCTAGAGAGGGCAAAAGAGTTTTTGGGCAGAGAAGCCGCCCATATCGAACTTGATAACGGCATACACTTCATTAAAAAGGAGTTTCTAAAAAACGGCGCAGCGGACGATACGATAGACAACCTGTCATGCAAGTACGTAACCGAGCTTCTATCGACCAAAAAAGGCGAATTTAGCCTTGAATACAACGGATACAAAGCCTTTATGACGGTATCTATCGGGAATGTATCCGTCATAGCCAACGGCTTTTTGAGTGCGAATGAGGAGTATGACTTTTTCATCGACGTCTCCGCAAAAGGCAATGTATCCATGCGCTCTAGCAACAAGGCGGACGTAAGCGAGATAGCAAAGACACTTTTTGGTGGCGGCGGACACCGCAATGCTAGCGGCGGCAGGGCGAACAACATTAGGGAATTTTTCACCTACGCCGAGTACAAAAAAGCGATAGAATCGATAATGAAACCAGGAATGGAGGGCTAATGGAAGCAATAGAGGCGTATCAAAGCTATTTTGCATTTGGGTTTTTGCTAAACATCATATCCACTATCGGATTTGGCATATATAAGGCGTCCAATATATCGGAAGCGGAGGCGCTATATCTCATAACTACCTATGAGGCAAAAACGAATATGACTAAGATAGCCGTTTTGTGGTGCATACCGTTTTTGGGATTTTTGTATGTATTCAAAGAGGTTTTTATGCTTCAGACATCTTATCTAAACAGAGGTCTTAGCGTATTTAACTATGTAGAGGACAAAATCAAAAAGAATAACAAGGAGAGAAGGTAAGCCTCTCCTCTGGCGGTATCAACCGAATTTTCCGGTGATATACTCTTCTGTTAGCTTTTCCGCAGGGTTGATAAATAGCTCTTCCGTATGACTAAGCTCGATCAAATCTCCAAGATACATAAACGCCGTATAGTCAGACACCCTTGCCGCTTGCTGCATATTGTGAGTGACTATGATAACGGTCAATTTCTCTTTTAGCTCTATAATCAGCTTTTCTACGGCTAGCGTAGAGATAGGGTCAAGCGCAGATGTAGGCTCGTCAAATAGCAGCACTTCCGGCTCAACGGCTACGGCTCTTGCAATGCAGAGTCTTTGCTGCTGACCGCCAGATAGTGAATTGCCATCGGCGTTTAGCCTATTTGATACCTCTTCCCAAAGCGCTGCCCCTTTAAGAGCCGCTTCAACTCTGCCTTCGAGTTCAGATTTGTTTTTGATACCCTGAAGTCTAAGGCCGTACGCTACGTTGTCGAATATGCTCATAGGGAATGGTGTCGGCTTTTGGAAAATCATCCCTATTTTCAGCCTAAGGTCTATTAGGTCTACGTCTTTATCTAGTATGTTTTTCTTTTCGTCTTTGAATAGTATCTCACCCTCATATTTGTTGCCCGGGTATAGATCGTGAATTCTGTTGAACGATCTAAGAAGCGTGGTTTTGCCGCATCCGGAAGGACCGATAAGCGCAGTAATCTTATTTTTCGCTATCGGCATATTGATATTTTTTAGGCTCGGGCTCGTGTTTCCTTTGTAGTAAAAATTGAAGTTTTTTACTTCTAGTTCTAGCGCCTCTTTGACGTTTACTATAGTTGACATATTTTACCTTTGACCTTTTTTGAGTTTCATGATTATTCTGCTGATTATGTTGATAAAGAGTACGGCGAAAGTAAGTATCGCAGCGCCCGCCCATCCTAGTCTCTGCCAATCCTCATAAGGGCTAGAAGCGTATCCGAACATCGTAACCGTCAAAGACGCCATCGAATCGTTCATATTTAGGCTAAAGAAGTTGTTGTTAAACGACGTAAATAGTAGCGGAGCCGTCTCTCCGGCAACCCTTGCAACACCCAGGAGAATCCCAGTCATGAGACCTACAGCCGCACCTTTGTATACAACTTGGAATATAACTTTCCATTTCGGTGCGCCTAGCGCATACGCCGCTTCTCTCAGTGTTTGCGGTACTAGACGTAGCATGTCGTCCGTCGTTCTAATGATAACAGGAATGGCAAGTATGGCAAGCGCTACGCTTCCGGCCCAGCCGGAGAAGTGGTGGACGGGAGCTACCATGATGCCGTATACGAACACGCCTACTACAATAGATGGAGCGGACATCATTATATCCGATAGATCTCTAACGAAGTTGGCTACTTTAGAGCCTTGACCGTATTCGCTCAAGTATGTTCCGGCTAGCATTCCGACAGGTATGCCTATGCCCATCGCAACACCGGTTAGAAGCAGGTGTCCCACAAGCGCTTGTCTAAGGCCTCCGCCTTCCATTCCCGGAGGAGTTCCATCTTGGGTGAAAGTCGCCAATGATATGTAAGAGAAGCCCTTAATAAGAAGGACCCCTAGTATCCAAAACAGTATGGCTATACCGGCGACAGCCGCTATCGTCGATAGCGCCAAAATAACGGTGTTTGCTATTTTTCTTCTGTTTTTGTGTAGCATCTTAGCTTCTCTCCTTTTTCAAAAAGAGGAATTTAGCCGTGGCTATAATCGCAAAGCTGACTATAAATAGAAGAAGAGCCAATAGATAGAGGCTTGAGTAGTATATATCGCTATCCGCTTCGGTAAACTCGTTTGCAAGAGTGACCGGAATGCTTGTGGCCGGCTCCAGGATACTTGCGGGGATTCTCTGTGCGTTACCCATTACGAAAGTAACCGCCATCGTTTCCCCTAGCGCACGCCCCAAAGATAGAATGATGGAACCTATTACGCCTATCTTTGCGTACGGCAGGATAACGTCTTTTATAACGTCCCATTTTGTAGCGCCAAGGGCGTATGCAGACTCTTTTAAAATATCGGGAGTCGTATTCATCGAGTCTCTAGTGATGGAAGCAGTGAAAGGAACTATCATGATGGCTAGTATCAGACCGCCGGTCAAAAGCCCCATGCCAGAGCCTCCCGTAGCGTCTCTGACGATAGGCACGAAATAAAATAGACCCCACATACCGTAGATTACGGAAGGAATTGCAGCTAGAAGCTCTATCAGCGTGCCGGCCGTTCCTTTGATATTTGCATGCGCTATCTCGCTAAGAAATATTGCGATTCCTATCGCTATCGGAGTCGCCACTATCATTGCTATCGTCGTGCTGATAATCGTACCGTATATCGAAGGAAGAGCCCCGAAAGTCTCCATATTCGGAGCCCAGATTTCACCTGTCAAAAACCCTATGCCAAACGAATCTATCGCCGGTTTGGCGTCAATATACAATATGGTAAATATCGCAACCAACACTACAAATACTGACAAAGCCATAAATCTGGAGAGACCCTCGAAAACAAAATCGCCTATGTTGATATTTCTCATGTCCAAATTAACCCTGTTATCACTTTTATATTGAAAGCCGTACCGAAGCTTTTGTGCTTTTATTGTGCTAGATTTTACGCCAAATAGATTACAAAATAGTTACTTTTGGAGTTGTGATTATAGAAAAAATGGGTTGAATGATTGATAAATGAGTTGAAACTGTGGCGTCCAAAAGATGGGCGCCAAAAAATATTAAAACTCTTTTCTTACGTTCAAAAGCGTAATCAGGTTTAGTTTGTCTAGAAGCTCGTATAGGTCTGGGCTATATATAAAAAGCGTCAATTTTGCGTTGTCTTTTTGCACCATCTTAAGAAGCGTACCAATGATAGATGATGTGATTATGTAGGAGTCTATAATATGTACCTCTATATCCGCACCAGGCTCTTTTAGAAGAATATCGCCAATGCTCTTTTTGAAGTTTGTGCTATCCTCGATAGTTTTGATTACCTCTTTGATGTTTAACCTATATCCCGAAGCTGTTTTAACGGTTTCTATTTGCACCTTCAATCCTTTTTACGCATATTGACAAATTGTGACTGACCTTACGCACCAAAAAGTGCGTAAAACCTCTATTCTGCCGCATTAGCGGCTAGCTAGAGCTACCCATCACCTACCGGCGATGGGACCCGGCAAGGTTTGCAAAGGGCGAGTAGCCCTTGCCGCAAATACGTGCTTTGCTCGTGTTTGCGCATAACATTACATTATAAGAAAAAAACTCTTAGCGGAGAATAAACGTATCTTTGAGTTTGACGGTTTTAAAGAAAGTCGTCTTATTCCCCGTCTCGTTAAAAAATACGCCGTCCGTCATATCTGAGGCCATCCATACCCCTCTGCCCGAATATTTCGCCGTGTTGCCGACATATATTGTCTTAAAAACCTCCGAGAATTCAAATCCGCTTCCTGAGTCTTCTATACTGATTTTAAGCATCTCCTTGTTGTCTTTTGTTTTGAATACGCAAAGGTCTACTATGATGCTATTTTTGCGCTCCTCGCAGCGGCTGCTTAACAAAAACTCGTCATAAGCATCGTCTTCGATAAGCCTTTGTTTCTCCTCCGGTGTTAGCTTTAGCGTGCCGTGTTCATAGGCATTCATCAAAAGTTCGGTAAAAACAAGAAGCGTCTCTGACGACTCTTTCTCGTTTAATCCGGCATCATTTAGCATTCTCTCCATCTCGTTGCTGGCTTTGATAATATCCGTCATATTTGCCATTATGCTTATTCTATCGCAATGCAGTTTGCCGCTATCTGATAGTTTGGATATATAAATTAGCGTCAAATCGTCGTCAAC
>JAEMQC010000129.1 GCA_022758985.1 Campylobacteraceae bacterium | reverse complement strand
CGCTTAATGTTTCTTCCATATTTAGAGCCTTTAAAATTTTTTAGTAAAGATAACCCAAAAGCGCTTTATTTGGCTTTAGTTTCGAATATAAAAACAATAAAAACCGCAAAAATTACAAGTGCGGAACCGACTATTTGCAAAACGGTGAGCTTTTCTCCTAGTATAAGCGCAGACAATATAAGAGCTGCGGGTAGCTCTGCGGAACCTATCAAGGACGTCGCACCGGCGCCTATTTTTGGAGAGTAGACGGCATATATATAAAAAGGGAGTAAAACGCCAAGAACTCCGCATAAGGCGCCCCACTTTACGGTAGTCTCTATGTTTTCAATTTTTAAATCTCCGAATGTAAGCAGCAATACGGACGCAAAAGCCGAAAAAATTATCCAAAACGCCCTACTGTCGGACTCCTCTTCAAGACATATGGTGGAGCTTAAAAATATATATGCAGCAAACGTGGCGCCGGATATAAAGCCTAGCACAAGCCCAGTCATATCGTAGCTAATGCCCGCTACATCTGTCCCAATGCTCATATATGTGCCAGCATAACAGAGCAAAATAGATACGATTTCGGCTTTGGTCGGTCTACGTTTTTTGTATAACAGCTCAAAGACAACTCCTATCCATACAAACTGAAAAAGCATGATAATCGCTACTGATACCGGCAAAAGCCCTAGCGACTTGTAGTAAAAATATGCGGTAAGCGCTGACATAAGACCGCCAATCGACAAAAGAAGTATATTCCTAAAAGAGAGCCTAAAAAAACCAAACAGTTTCAAAGGCTTTAGCGCAACAAAAAATATCGCTCCCGCCAGCATCTGAAAAAGAGTCAGCATCGTCGGAGCGACGCCATCATTGTAAGCAAACTTAGCAACAATACCGAGAGAGCCGTAGCTAATCGACGCAACAAGGATAAAAAACGACGCCGTCAGTTTTTGCACTACTGCTCTTTTTTATAATATACTATGCCGCCGACGACGGTTTTTTCGAGGTTAAAGCTATTTTGCACGATATCCGCATGCCCCAAAAATAGTATGCCGCCCGGTTTTAGGAGACTAACAAGCGCTTTTTCGGCCTCAAGCCTGCTCTTTTTGTCAAAATATATAATCATATTTCTGGAAAATACGAAATCAAACTGCCCAAGTCTCTTTATGTCGTGGTCAAAAATATTCATAACCCTAAAGTCGGCAATTCTCTTTATATCGTTTACTATAGCATACCTATTTTCATCGTCTTCCCTAAAATACTTCGACGCTACTTCGGGCGGTGTTCTATGCAGACTTCTTTTGGAATACACCCCCTCTTTTGCCTTTTCTATAACGTCGCTGTTTATATCGATTCCTACCAGCCTGCCGACCTTACCCAAAAGCCCAGATTGGGCAAGTATCATAAGGATGGAGTACGGCTCCTCTCCGCTAGAACTAGGGGCGCACAAAATATCGAAACCGTGCATCTTTTTTGCCATTGAGGCCAAAAGTTCAACCTGTTTGGTCTCGCGGTAAAAGTATGTCTCGTTGACTGTCAATAGGTTGACAAACTCTTGCCAAAGATTTGCATCCCTCTTCAGCCCCTCTAAAAACGAATTTTCGTCGTGATAGCTTTTTGATTTATAAAAGCTGTTTATCTTGTGGGCTACGACATCTTTTTTTTCATCGAAATGGATACCGGTCTTATCGTAGAAATACTCCAAGATGGGCTCGTGATGCGGACTATACATTCTCTACCTGCCAAATTCTAAAATTTTTTCGACTATTTTTTCCAGATCCAAAACCTCTCTCGCCGCTCCCATCTCATAGGCGGCTCTAGGCATCCCGTACACGACGGACGTCTGTTCGCTCTCCGCAACGGTATAAGCTCCTGCTTTTTTTAGCTCCAAAAGCCCTCTAGCTCCGTCGTCGCCTATCCCGGTCAAAACAACGGCCATAATATTTGATACATCTGGTAAGCTGCTCATCGAAAAAAAGAGCCTGTCTATCGACGGCGAATAGTCATCGCTAACCGTATCCAGGATTTTGAGACGGTATACGCCGTTTTCATACCGCACTTCGTTTATTCCCGCACCTTTCGCGAATACGACGGATGGCGACTCTATAACCAAATTGTCCTTACCCGCATAAACAGGAATCTTGCAAAACGAATTCAAACTCTCGACGATACTGTCCAAAAAAATGGAGTTTATATGCTGTCCGATAACAATCGAAGCCTTGAAATCGCTAGGAATTGCGGCCAATATTTTTTGTATATGCCCGGGCCCTCCGGTAGAAGAGCCTATGGCTATTAGCCTGCTATGCCTCAAAACCGAGCGCTCTTAATCTATCTTGCAAACTAGGGTGCGTAGAAAACAGCGATGCGAACGATTTTGGCTCGTAAATATAAGCCGCCCTTCTAAACTCTGCGCCCTCGTCTTCGTGCGGTTCGTCGGCGTAATTGTTGTGTATCTTAATAAGAGCATTGGCCATCGCCTTCTTGTCGCCGGTAATCTCTACCGACCCGGCATCAGCCATATACTCCCTCGTGCGGCTAAGAAACATCGATAAAACTCCGGTGATAAGAGGTAGCACGAACTGAAGTACGAATAGTATCATCTTCGCCGCCCTAGCTCCAGCAGAATCTCTAGAGCCGCCAAAAAACATAACGCCAATATTTACGACAAATAGCATGACGTTCGCAAGCACCGAAATTAAGAGCGTCAGCTTAATGTCCCCGTGTTTTATGTGGCTTATCTCGTGCGCCATTACCGCTCTTATCTCGTCTTCGTTCAGTCTGTTTATAAGCGCAGTCGTAATCGCCACCATCGCCGATTTTTGGCTAAAGCCGCTGGCAAAAGCGTTCATATAATCAGCCTCTATTATATACACTCTCGGCATATACCCAAGGCCGCCCCTGTATGCCAATTCGCCTATCATATCGTAAAGCTTTCGCTCGAATCCAAAGGCGTTCTCGGGCGTTATCTCTTTATATTCGTGTCCGTAGAGCATTATCTTATCGTACATCGAATACGTAACAAAAATAGAGACGACGCCAAATATAGCCATCCCGACCGTAGCTATCGGGAACACCTGAAATGTCAGCAACATATAAAATCCGTAAGCTAGGGACGGCATATTATAAATTATGTTATCGACCAATAGCCCGATAGCGCAATACAGCGCAAAGAATGCGACGAGCACCAGCTTGCTTTTTACTTCGTTGAGCGCCAAAACAGCCCTAGAATCTCCCATACAAAGAACTCCTATCCATTTTTTCGCTAAAATTCTCTTATATTATACCAATCGCCCGTTATACAAGGAATAAATTTGCAAGACGATATTTTTAAAAAACCTATCGAAAGACAATTTGAATTTAACGAAGAGGTTGCGGGCGTCTTCGACGATATGATTTCGCGCTCTATTCCGGGATATGAAAATATACTAGACTTGACACAAAAGGCGCTTTTGGAATACGTCAAGGAAGGCGCCATAACCGATATCGGCTGTTCTACCGCAAATCTGCTCATCTCTTTGTATCCGAAAGTAAAAGAGAGGAGTATCAGCCTGATCGGCATAGATGACTCGGAACATATGCTACGGCAAGCCGCAAAAAAAGCCGCAGCTTTTGAAGCCGATATAAAATTTTTGAATATCGACGCCGTAAGCTCGGAGTTGCCAAAATCAAAAGCATTCGTCGCCAACTTCACTCTGCAGTTTATAAGACCTATGATTCGAGAGGAATTAGTACAAAAGATATACGACTCGCTCGAAAGTGGCGGAGTGTTCTTGTTTGCGGAAAAACTCATAAGCGAAGACAAAGGGCTTAACAAATTTTTGATAGACGCATACCACGGATACAAAAAAGAGAGGGGTTACTCTGAGCTTGAGATAATGAGAAAAAGAGAGGCGCTCGAAAACGTCTTGGTACCATATAGCGAAGAGGAAAATAAAACCCTGTGCAAAAAAGCCGGTTTCGAGCACGTAGAGCTCTTATTTAGATGGTGCAATTTTGCGTTATTTATCGCCCTAAAGAGATAATCGCCTCATAAATCTTGCAACCTACACAATGACTAATCGTAGCCTTCAAAACGTTGCAAACAAATTTGTAGACATTATAGGGACAAATATTTATCTTTTGATCCGGCTACAATATTTGGTACAAACAACTTACAATTTTCCCAAGCTAAAAAAATCAGCAAAGGAAAAGCCAAATGCCAAGAGGCGGTAATCATCTAAAAACATACCCTAAAGATTTCAAACAATCAGCCATGAAAGATGGCTCTTATCGGCGATAGACCGATGAGTCATATCGCAAAAGAGTTAGGAATTAATGCTAATACTCTATATAACTGGGTCAAAGAGCATAGGAGAAAACATGGCATTACCGCTCCTACACCAAAAGAAACAACTCCAGAGGAAGCGGAGCTAAAAAGACTCAGAAAAGAGAATGCCAGGCTAAAAATGGAGTGCGACATCCTAAAAAAGGCAACGGCGTATTTCGCAAAAGCAACATTGTGAAATACGCCTGGATTAGGGATAACTCTTTGGCATATCCAATAAGCTTAATGTGCGCCAAACTAAATGTCAGCCGCAACGGGTATTACAGCTGGCTAAAATCAAAGAAAAAGCCAAAAGATGAGATGCTGCCGCATCTTATCAAACTCGCATTCGATGAATTCAAACAAACTTACGGGACTAGAAGACTAAAACGATTTATGGAAAAAGAGTATGGCTGGATACTCTCAAGAAGACGTATTGCAAAAACAATGAAGCTTCTTGGTCTTAGAACAAAAAATAGACGACGCTTTAGGGTTGTTACGACAGACTCTAAACATAATTTTGCAATATCTCCAAATAGATTATCGCAAGACTTCTACGCCTCTCGTCCAAACGAAGTATATGTCGGCGACATAACCTATATTTGGACCAAAGAGGGATGGTTATATCTTGCAACAACCATAGATTTATTCTCAAGGAGTATTGTTGGATACGCTATGGATGATAGGCTACACACTAAAATCATAGTTAATGCATTGCAAGCGGCTAAAATAAGGCGAGAGAGTCTAAACGGCGCTATATTTCATTCGGATAGAGGCTCTCAATATGCATCCGATGAATTCAGAGAATATCTAAAGG
>JAEMQC010000050.1 GCA_022758985.1 Campylobacteraceae bacterium | reverse complement strand
TGTACCAAAAAGGGTTGATAGATCACGAAAATTGGGGGAGCTTACAATTACGCAAGACGATATTTATACAAAAGCGGACGAGTATCTATATATAGCAAAAGAGAACGGAAGAAATCGCCTAGAGTGCGTATTGCTATAAAGTCTAGCCTAGCATCCCGCTCTCTTTTAGAAATTGGGATGGCTCATAGCTAGCTTTTTTTATTTTGTCGTATTTGGCGTATGAAAGTGTGAGTCTATCTTTTGCGCGGGTTACCGCAACATAAAAAAGCCGCCTCTCCTCTTCTATGCTAGAGCCCTTTGCAATTAGCTTGCGGTTTGGAAATCTGCCGTCCATGAGGTCTACAATGTACACCTCTTTAAACTCTAGCCCCTTGGACGCATGCACCGTCAAAAGATTGACCCCCTCGCCTTCCGTCATCTCTCCCGCACCTAGTATCATGGCATTCAAAAAGCCCGCCTTATCGTCATAGTGCGATGCAAGATTGGATAGCAGATAGTTTTTTCTATCTATCCTCTCCAACGCTTTTTCAAAAAGCCCAGCGTCTACGCTCTTATCTTTACCAGTAGCCCTTCTTCTAGCTAGAGAGTTTTTAATCTCCTCGTATAGCTTGCTAGCCTTTATAATATCTACGGCGTTTTTTGGATTTTTTATCTTAGATAATCTACCCATCAAAGAATAAAACTCCCCAAAAAACATTGCAGCATCTTGATTTAGCTTCGGATGTTTAAGAGCCGGGTTTGCGAGCACACCCTCTTCTAGCCCAAGCCCCCTAAATCTGCTAATGCTGCCTAGCTCGAAAAAATCGTCAAAAAGCCCTACTTCGTGCTTTCTATTCTCAAATGGGTTTTTTATATTCGGATTTGGGTGAAAAAGCCCTTGTGTTATAGAGCCGTCGCCAAGCAGCAAGAGTGCGTCGCAAAGCTCTTTTGCCGTAGCTCCGCCCACCCCGCTTGCATATTCGAATACGTTTATAAACGCCAAAATATCTTTTGGATTCACGGATAGCGTCAAGATATCAAGGATGACTTTTACCTCTTTTGCCTCAAAAAACCCTACCCCACCCTTTCTTTTGCACTTTATACCATGCTCCCTCAGTGATGCCTCTATCCCGTCCGCCGATGAGTTATTGCGAAACAGTACTGCCATATCGTCAAAATTTGTTCTGGACTCCCGTATTAGGTCTGCTATTTTTTTATACTGGTCAAATACCTCATCAAAGATAAGAAGCCTAGGCGGATGTGCCTCCTCAAGCCTCACCACTTCAAGACTTTTGGGATATATCCTGTCGTTATGTTTTATCACCTTATCTGCTATCTGAAGTATTTTGGATGTGGAGCGGTAGTTTTTGGTAAGCGTATACACTCTTGCATTCTCTTTTGTCTCACCAAATCCGGCTATGATGGATATGTTTGCCCCATTAAATCCGTATATACTCTGGTCATAGTCCCCTACACAAAAAAGAGATTTTGGTTTTACCGATTCAACCAGATGGTGCTGCAAGTTATTCGTATCCTGGTACTCGTCCACCAAAACCTCAAAGAAAGGCTCTATCTTACCCTCTTCGCATGCTTTTGATGCCTTGATAAGCAGATCGCTAAAACCCAAAAAACCGCATTCGTCCTTTTGTCTCTCAAACTCTGCAAAAATCTTTAGATATATATTTTCATGCTCAAGCTGTGCAGGCGACACAGCCATCAGCCAATCTTTTAGCCTTGGCGTACAAGAGGCATTGAACGACTCGTAAAAGTCATACAGATAGCCGGCCGAATACGGCTTATTATCATAGAACTTGACGCTATTTATATACCTTTCATGTATGGCGTTAAAAAGCGTTTTTAGCTCTCCGGGTTGCTTTAGCACCAGATTTGGATTTAGCTTTTTTAGCCACTTGTAGCTGACGGCATGGAACGTCCCGGCCTGTATCTTCTCGACTTCGTTCTTGTCAAAATATTTTTTTAGCCGCCCTATCATCTCTGCGGCAGCCTTGTTTGTAAATGTCAAAAGAAGGATGCTTTCTGGCTTTACGCCTTTTTCAAGTAGATAGTATATTCTCGCTACTATGGTCGAGGTCTTTCCGGTTCCGGCGGACGCAATAACGAGCGTGTTGCCAAACGGTGCGTTAACAGCGGCAAGCTGCTCTTTATTTAGATTTTTGTAGGGCATGACAACTTTTTTTGTTTAAACTGGGAGAGGATTTTATAAAAAAGATTATTAGAACCCATAGCTTGGGCTCTAGGGAGATTTTATTTTTGAAGAAATGCCGCTATCTCTTCTGCGACGCCAAAATCAGGATATTTAGAAGCCTCCAAGACAACTTGACCCATCGTCATATTGTCATGATTGAAAATCAGCGGAGCTATAAAATTAACCACCGACTTCTCAATAGGGTTTTGAAGAACTACTATATTATAAACCTCTACTTTGGAATCTTCTTTTAGGTCAAGAAGTATTCTTATGCTACTTGGAATATCAAAAGAGTATTCTCTGAGCGCATACGGATTAATCAGCGTAAACGCCGGAGCGTTTTTGTCTGCATTTTTCAAGCTGGAAAAGAAATCATCAATACCCCTAAGCTCAACCTTGGTTAGCTCGTTAAATCCAAGTATAGGCGCCTTTACTTCAAATACCATTATTTCCCCCTTTATTGATATTTAATACGACATAGCTATTTTAAAAGTATAACAATGCCGATTAAACAACGCTTAAATTATAACGTCAAATTAAAAGCGAAAATCGTGCCAAAGCAAGTAAATCAGGCGCTTTTTGCTAAAATTCGCAGAATATTTTAAGAATGTAGGAAAAAAAATGGCGCTGACTGAGTATTTGCCTAAAGATTTTGAAGAAAATTGTTATAAAAATTGGGAAAAGAACGGATATTTCGAACTAGACGGCAATAAAGCCATCCAAGAGAGCGGCAAAAACTTCGCCATCATGCTTCCACCTCCAAACGTAACCGGCTCTCTTCATATAGGGCACGCACTAAACCATACTCTTAGCGACATAATGGTCAGATACAAAAGAATGGACGGTTACCGAACGCTTTGGCAGCCCGGAACCGACCACGCCGGAATAGCGACGCAAAATGTCGTAGAAAAACAGCTACTAGCACAAGGTATCAAAAAAGAGGATATAGGCAGAGAAAAATTCCTAGAAAAAGTATGGGAGTGGAAGGCATATAGCGGCGGTACGATAGTCTCTCAGATGCGTAGACTCGGCGTATCTCCCGCATGGTCAAGAGAGCGGTTTACGATGGATGAAGGGCTAAAAAGCGCAGTCAAAAAAGCGTTTTTGAAGCTCTATGAAGACGGGCTAATCGTACGAGACAACTATATGATAAACTGGTGTACGCACGACGGCGCTCTATCCGATATCGAAGTAGACCACGCCGAAAATGATGGATTTTTATACTACATCAAATACTTCTTTGAAGACTCAGACGACTATCTTGTAGTTGCAACCACAAGACCAGAGACATACTTTGGCGATACGGCGGTCATGGTAAATCCAAACGACGAGAGGTACAAGGCGCATATCGGCAAGAGCCTCGTACTACCGCTTATCGGCAAATCTATCAAAATCATAGCCGACGAGCATGTGGACATGGAGTTTGGTACCGGGGTCGTCAAAGTAACTCCGGCGCACGATGTGAACGACTATGAAGTGGGCAAAAGACACAACTTAGAGTTTTTGACGATATTCGACGAAAAAGGGATCCTCAACTCCCATTGCGGCGAGTTTGAAGGATATGAAAGACTAGAAGCTAGAGCCAAAATAGTAGCTAGACTTGAGGCCGAAGGCTTTATCGAAAAAATAGAAAAGCACGTAAACCAAGTCGGCAGATGCTATAGATGCGGCAACGTCGTAGAGCCGTATATATCAAAACAGTGGTTCGTAAAAAAAGAGGCTGCTGCAAAAGCGATAGAAAAAGCAAACAACGGTGAAACCGAATTTATCCCAAAACAGTGGAAAAATAACTACGACGCATGGATGAGGGAGCTTAGAGATTGGTGTATCTCAAGGCAGCTTTGGTGGGGACATAGAATCCCCGTGATGTACTGCGACGATTGCGACCATGAGTGGGGCGGAGAAGAGGGCGAGTTCAAAGAGTGCCCAAAATGCAAAAGCTCACACATAAGACAAGATGCGGACGTACTTGATACTTGGTTTAGCTCCGCCCTTTGGCCTTTTAGTACGCTCGGATGGGGCAACGAAAACGACTCAAAAGTAAACCCTTCGGATATGGATAACTTCTATCCAAACTCACTTTTGATAACCGGTTTTGATATTTTGTTCTTCTGGGTTGCCAGAATGATGATGATGGGAGAGCAGTTCCTTGGGAGGCTGCCGTTTAAAGACGTATACTTACATGCTTTGGTGCGCGACGAACACGGTCAAAAGATGAGTAAATCGAGAGGCAACGTCATAGACCCCATAGATATAGTGGAAAGATATAGTGCCGACAGTCTACGCTTCGCCCTTGCGATGCTGGCGGTTGCCGGAAGGGACATCAGGTTATCCGAAGAGAAGTTCGTGCAGGCTAGGAATTTTACGAATAAGCTGTTTAATGCCGCGAAATATCTCACTATGAACGGCATAGAGCCGATAGATATAACCAAAAATCAGCCAAAAACAGAGCTGGGTAGATATATGGCGGCAAAAATGGCCGAGGCGACGGCAGAGATAAGAGAGCAACTGGACTCCTATAGATTTAGCGACGCTGCGATTAGCGTATACAAATACTTCTGGGATGACTTCTGTGACTTCGGGATCGAGCTTAGTAAAGCCCAAAAAGAGGCCGTAGGCGAGCTTGGCGGCGTCTTTGTGGAGTCGCTAAAGCTGCTGCACCCGTTTATGCCTTTCATTACGGAATATCTATATAAAGAGCTAGGCGGGAAATCGGAATCTATTATGATTAGCCGCTTTCCAAAAAGCGCCGCCGCAGACACTGCCATAATAGAGAAGTTTGAGCTAATAAAAGAGGCAATCGTCAGCGTAAGAAGAGCAAAAGCCACGATAGATTTGGCAAACAAAAAAATAGAAAAAGCCTACATAAAACCGAATAGGCAAATAGACGACAGTGCAAAAAAATTCATAACAAACCTTGCAAAATGCGAGATGATAGAGTTTGTCTCCCAAAAACCGGCAAACTGCGCTG
>JAEMQC010000008.1 GCA_022758985.1 Campylobacteraceae bacterium | reverse complement strand
AGATATTTGCGCCCTCGGCTCTGTTCTATGTTCATAGCCGCCCTAGCATACTCATACATCAGCCTCGGAGCCATAGGCCTGCCGTCGTTCATAGCCAAGATAATGGAGTCGCTGTCATGCGGTATGCCGGTACCATCTGAAAACGAGTATCCATTGAATATCCCCATGCCGATATAAAGCACGGTTTTGCCGTTTTTTAGCTCGCCAGCTATTTTCGCCAAATCAGCCATAACCAACCTTTGGAGTTTTTGGCTAAATACATTGCATTTGGCATTCCCGCACGCCTTACAAAAACCTCTTTAGCCCGCTATAACACAAAATTCTGACAATGCCAAGCGAAACAAAAAATACAAACAAGGCTTTTAGCGTTAAGTCCGAGATGAAACCGGAATACACCAAAATTATAGGGTGGACTAGATACACGCCAAATACGAGTGGAGCGAGCTTGGCAACATACTCAAACGCCTTTGCGCCGTCAAAGCTTTTGAAAAACAAAAATATGGACACCCCCTGGATAAAGACTAGCGGTGAAGAGTAGTCGTAAAAAAGCCCGGCAAACTCCTCTTTTTGAAGAGAGAAAACCCCAGTCAGATAAAAAATACCAAAGCTTGAGAGCACGAACATCAAAGCGGCGACAAGAGGCTTAGAAAAGTGTATCCGAGATAGATAAAACCCGAGCATAAAATATCCGCTATATGCACCAAACTCACGATAAGAAAAAGCGAATTTGGCGCCGCTCGCACTCTCTATATGCGGCAATACGACAGCAAGAGCAAGCCAGATAAGAAATAGCAAAAACGCCTCTTTGGGTGTTATGGCAAGGATGAGACGGCGCATAAAAGGAGCAAGTAAATACATAATCACGATAATATACAAAAACCACAGGTGATAGTAGATATGTCCGCCAAAAAACGACATCACCGTCTTCGCAGGCTCAAACGGCTCACCCTTAACGAGCACACGAAACGCCACATATAGCGCCGACCAAAAAATCAGCGCGGGAATAATCTTTGTAAGTCGCTTACGGTAAAAGCCAGCCATATCGTAATCACGAGAGAGCAGCACGGCTCCGCTAGCCATAAAAAACACAGGCACACAAAAACGGGCTACGGAGTCTAGCAGATTTGCATACGCAAACAGCGCATCGTCGGGAGACATCGTGTAAAGCGGAGTGGACGCCGAGTGTATGAGCACCACGGCGAAGATGGCTAGGACTTTAAGGGAGTCGAGATAGTAGATACGCAATGTTTACCGCCAATGTAGGCGGTAAACCGCCTTTTTAGAGCGAGTTTACCAAAATGGAGCTAACTTTTTTCGCAAAAGCAGACGGGTCTTTGAGGCTCTCGCCCGATAGCATTACCGATAGGTCGAACAGCAGTTCGCCGATCTCGGCTACTTTGGCGTCGTCAGCCGCTTCTAGCTTACTTATTATCGGGTGAGTCGGGTTGATTTCAAAGGTCGGTTTGGACTCAGGGGCTTCTTGACCCATTGCTTTTAGCATCTCTTTGAGTTGCGCCGTCATGTGCGCATCGTCGAACACCACGCATGCCGCAGAGTCTTTGAGGCTTCCAGATACCCTCACCTCTTTAACCTTGTCGCCTAGAGCCGCCGTTAGCTTCTCAACTAGCGGTTTTAGTCTCTCTAGCGTTGCTTCGTCGATTTGGGCTTTTAGGATTTCGTCGTTTAGCGAATTTGAGACGTTTTTGATTTCAAAATCTTTATATTTATGGACTGACGGCATTACGATGTTGTCTATCTCGTCGTCTAGCACCAATACTTCAATGTTTTTGGCTTTGAAGCCCTCTAGTATCGGAGAGTTTTTGGCTAGGTTTTCATCGTCGCCTACGATGTAATATACGGCTTTTTGTCCCTCTACCATTCTAGTCTCATACTCTTCTAGGCTGACAAAGCCCTCAGCTACAGTTGACTTAAATCTCATGAGCTCTAGTAGGTCATCTCTATTTGCGTAGTCGGAATATAGACCCTCTTTTAGCGCTCTGCCAAACTCCTTGAAGAACTTTTCATATTTTTCTTTGTCGGCTTTGGCTAGTTTTTTGAGCTCGCCTAGTATTTTTTTTGTAGAAGCAGACTTAATAGTGCTTAGTAGCCTGTTTTGTTGCAAGATTTCACGGCTGACATTGAGCGGTAGGTCTTCGGCATCAATAATACCTCTCACAAATCTCATATATGTCGGCATTAGCTCTTTATCATTATCTGTAATAAATACACGCTTCACATATAGCTTAACACCCGCTTGATAGTCTACTCTGTACATATCTATCGGGGCTTTTTGCGGAATATAGAAAAGCGTCGTATACTCGTGCGTCCCTTCCGCCTTTGTGTGGATGTATAGGAGCGGTTTTTCGTTGTCGTGGCTAATCGCCGAGTAAAACTCGTTGTACTCATCTTCTGTAATTTCGTTTTTAGGTCTTCTCCAAAGTGCGCTCGCCTTGTTGATTTGCTCTATGCTTATCTCAGTCTTGCCCCCTTCGAGGTATTTTTCTTTTTGCATAAAGATAGGAAATGGGATGTGGTCTGAATATTTTTTGACGATACTTTCAAGCTTCCATTGGCTCAGGTACTCTGTTGCATCATCTTTTATGTATAACGTGATTTCGGTGCCGTGTGACTCTTTTGTCCCCTCTTTGATTTCATACTCGCCGCTACCGTCAGATTCCCAGATAAAAGCCTTCTCTTCGCCTGCTTTGCGGCTAAGTACGGAGATTTTGGAAGCGACCATAAACGCAGAGTAAAAGCCAACACCAAACTGTCCGATAAGGTTGCTATCTTTTTTGGCATCACCTGTCAGTTTTTCGATAAAGGATTTTGTGCCGCTCTTTGCGATAGTGCCCAGCGATTCTACCATATCCTCGTCGTTCATACCGATACCCATATCGCTTATTTTGATTGTTTTCGCCTCTTTATCGTATGTAATCTCTATTTTGCCGCCGCCGGAAAACTCTTTGTATTTCTCGTCGGTCAAGGCTAGATACTGGAGCTTGTCCATAGCATCCGAGCCGTTTGAAATAAGCTCTCTTAGAAATATATCTCTATCCGAGTAGAGAGAGTGTATCATTAGGTTTAGCAGTTGTTTTATCTCTGTTTGGAAAGCGTGTTTTGCCATTCTTTAACTCCTAAAGTTGATAATATAAATGTAAAGTGTAGAGCAATTTTAGCAGAGTTAATCTTTAAGTGCTAATTTTTTCATCTCATTTTTTGCAAAAAAGTGCGAAATGAGCGCCATGGTGGCGTAGCTAAACACTAGAGCCAGACTCACCCCCTCAAGGGTTGGTAAGATAGGATGGATAGCAAAAGCGTATATCGGGAAAAAGAGGCTACCGCAAGCTCTGACGCTCATCGAGAGAAAAAAGCGGTCTAGCGACTTGAGGACGGCGACTTGATAAGTATTGAGCGCCACAAAAAAAAGTGCGGCAGATAGGATGACAAGCGGCATATATGATGGCAAATAGCTATCCCCAAATAGCCAAGATATGAGGGCGTGACCAAAAATGGTAGAAAAACCAAAAGCGCCAACACCGGCAATAGCGGCGTAAAAAAGCGCAAATCTGTTTAGCCTACTTATCCGCCCAAACTCCCCTTTTTCGACCAAATACGAAAGCTCCGGCAATATAAACTTGACTATCGGAAAGACGAATATGGAGATAAAATACATAAAAAAGCTTTTGACCACCACCTGAAACTCACCGAGCGCCTCAAGCGAAATCATCTTGCCGACAAACAAAACCGCAAGGTAGAGTATGAGAATTCCAAAGACAAACTCCGCCCCACCAAATGCAGAATTTTTCAAAAACGCTTTGAGCCTCTCATCAATGGAGGGCACAAAAAATGTCGGCTCCGGATGTGAGCGCATCTTTCGTATCAGTACATAAAGCGCAGTCGTCAGCATACCAAGCGGTGCGGCAAGATACAAGGCATCCACACCCACAATACCGAGCAGATAATAGACGACGCTAAACCAAGCTATCAAAGCCAAAGGCTCAAGTATTGTAACAACGTTGGTGTCGGCATAGAGGCGGTACATCCCAAGCTGATTTGAAAAGTATGTATACACCGCAAATGCCGCAAATATGAGCGCCAAGTACCAAAATGAGATGCCAAAACCGGTCGCACGGAGTATAAAAAAAGATGACGCAAGCCCTATCAGCGTGACGGCGGCGATGATGATACGAAATAGATTTAGCATGTCGGCGGCATTTGCCCCTTTGTTGTACGCCACACTCATCGAGGCGCGAAAGCCGATGAAGAGGAGCATAAAGAGCCCCACAAGGTCCAAAACGGTATAAAAAACCGCCAAATCCTCTTTGCTAAAGAGCGATGCGCCTAGGCTTTTGAACCATAGAGATATGATGATGGAGGCAATCGTAAAAAAGATACTGAGGAGAAATGCCTTTTTCAAAGCTTTTTCGCTTTTTTCATAAATAGAGCAAACCCTCGCTCTTCTTTTGCGCCGATGCGATAGCTAATGAGTTTTAAATACTCTTTTGCATCTTTTGTCTTAAAGCCCTTTTGTTTTGCCTCCCACTCCATCATATAGTGCGGGATACGTATTTTTGAGCCGTTAAACTCATTTGATAGCTTCTTATACCTTTTGCCGTGACGGTTAAAGCAAAACCTGCCGAACACAAAAGGGAGTCTCGTTTTAGCATTCCATTCTTGTGCCAAATCTATGTATTCGCTAGGATTTTCGAGGTATTTCAAAAGAGCCTTATCTCCGATAAACACCTCGCCCTCTAGCCCAAGCACACGAGCGAGCTTGTTTGATGTCGCCGATTCGTTATCGCTTTTGTGCTCGCCAAGCCTTATAATCACGCTTTTTACCTCACCTTTTGCCACTATGCCGCTAGCCGTGCTATTCTTTCTCGTGCTCTCGATTGAAGAGATGAACGCCGCATCTACAACCCCCTTGCGAAACATCTCGTTGACTTTAGAGGGGTAAGAGCCTCGCTTCGTGCTTTGAAGGTTTTGCGACAATGTTTTTGGTCTTTGCTTTAGAAAAAACCGAAACGGTAGAAGGTTTAGATACGAGATATTAGCAATATTCACGGGCTACTTTCTTTTGATTTTAAAATTATCCTCAAATTTTCGGCAAAAGCTCCAAAAAATCGACAACTTTTTAACTAACCTTACACACCCAAAAGTGCGTAA
>JAEMQC010000053.1 GCA_022758985.1 Campylobacteraceae bacterium | reverse complement strand
GGTTACTCCTGGGTTTCTCGTATCGGGTGCGGCGTATTCCAGAGGTTTTGCACAAACGCTCTATCTGTTTCGCTTCTTACATCCCTGTATCCAGGAAGCCCGTTTGATAGATATCCGACCTCTCTGCCGCCCATCGCATTCGGCTGTCCTGTAAGAGAGAACGGAAAACCGCTTTTGCCGAGCCTGCCCGTGGCTATGTGAAGGTTGATTAGCGAGAGGTTTTTGGCTACGCCGTTTGTTGATTGGTTGAGTCCCTGGCACCAAAACGATATCGCTTTTTTAGCGCCCCTAAAAAGCGAGACAAACTCCTCTATCTGCTCTCTCGGCACGCCGCAAATATTCGACGTTTTCTCTGCCGTAAAACTTTTGGCGTACTCCGTAGCCTCATTATCGGCATCAGACAATATTCCTAAGACACAGTTGAAAAAGGCCGTATCGGTTCCGGCGTTTATCTGTATGAACAGGTCGGCTCGTTCGGCGCTCTCCGTAAAAACTGGGTCTATTACGACTATCTTCGCATTTGCTGCCCTTTTTCGTTTTAAGACCCGCTTGAATACGACTGGATGCGTTATTGCGGCGTTGGAGCCTGCGAATACGAACAGGTCTGAATCGTCTATATCGTCGTAGCTACCTAACGGCCCGTCCGAGCCGAAGGCCATTTTGTGCGCTACGACGGCAGAGGCCATGCAGAGTCTTGAATTTGCGTCTATGTTGTTGGTGCCGACAAATCCCTTTACGAATTTGTTGATAAGGTAGCTCTCTTCTGTTAGAAGCTGCCCAGAGAGATAGAAGTAGTTCTCGTCTGGCATAAGTTCCTTTAGCTTCGAGGCGAGGATGTCGAACGCCTCGTCCCATGAAATCTCTCTGAACTTTTGCGATTTATGCTCTCTAAAAAGAGGCTTTTTAAGCCTATCTTTTTGGAGCGCATCTATGAGGTATAGCGGTTTTTTGCATACGTCGCCTTTTGATGAGGGGTGCGAAGAGTCTCCTTTTATTTTGGAGCCCTCTATTTTTATTCCGCATCCGACGCCACAGTATGGACAAAGAGTATTCAAAGCCTATCCTTAGTCTATGTGCTTGTCTTTTTCTATGTGTCCGGCATCGTCTATACCGACCATCGCCTGCTCTTTTTCTTCATATCTGACATCGGCCCACTCCATCCATTTTGAGTGTTCAAGCTTCAAAAGCACAAAGGCAAGCAGGGCGAGCCCAGAGAATATATAAAAGCCTATGCTATAAGAGCCGGTAGATTCCTTGGTTAGACCGAGCACGGCAGGTAGATAAAAACCGCCGATACCGCCTGCTGCGCCTATTAGTCCCGTTACCATTCCGGTAGAATTTGGCCATCTTTGCGGCACTAGCTGGAACGTAGCTCCGTTGCCAAGACCGAAAGAAGCGAATAGCAGAGTCAAAAGCACCATCGCAAAATGTGACGGAGGCATAAAAAACCCTATTATCGCATCAAAAATCGCAATCAACAGAAGAATTACGCCAAGAGCCCTAACGCCCGTGATTTTATCGGCTATCAGGCCGCCTACGGATCTTATCATTGCCCCGGTAAGGGAAAAAAACGACATCAGTAACCCGGCGCTTAGCTTGTCAAAGCCGTATTGGCTGATAAGAAAGAGCGAAACGTAGCTAGACATCCCTACAAAACCCCCGAAGGTGATAGAGTAGATAAGGATAAATACCCACATATCTTTTTCTTTCATTAGCGCCACGTATGCTTTTGGTAGCATCAGTATAGCAACTACCGAGGTAATGGCAGGCAGGAATAAGAGAGCCGTTTTGCCGCTAACGCCCAAATATCCTTTTTGGAGTACGAACGCCATCACAAGAAATAAAACCATAGAGGCTACGAAATGGAATATGGCGTGTTTTTTGATTTCATGATTTTTGTGCGATTTGTCGTGCGCCCATTTTGAGACTACGAAAAACGTAATCGCCAGAAGTATTATCGCAAACCCCATAGCCGCTTGCCAGCCGAACGCTTTTGCCAGAGGCGGGAAGAGCATACCGTCTAGTACTGCGCCGAGATTTCCCGCTGCGGCAAGACCTAGTACTAACCCCTGATGTTCTTTTGGATAGTTGCTACCGGCCATCGGAAGGGCCACCGCAAAGCTAGCTCCGCCAAGGCCTAAGAATACGCCAAGAAGCAGTATTATTTCGAAGCTAGGATCAAAAAACTGTACATAAAAAAGCGGCAATGATGAGAGTACGATTCCCACAAATGCTATCTTTTTGGCCTCTATCGCTTGGAACATATATCCAAAAGATATTCTAGTAATCGTCGCTGCGAGCACCGGAATAGCAACCATAAAACCTTTCTGTGCATCGGAAAGCTTCAAAGCCTCCGCAATAAACGGAGCCAATGCTCCTAGTAACAGCCATACGGTAAAACCGGTATCAAAATACAAGAATGCCGCAAAAAGCGCTTTTGGGTTACCGCTTTTTAGGGCTTGCAGTAATGATGTTTTCATTTTTTCTCCTTTTTAAAGTTAAATTCCAAGCTCGCTAGCTATTTCGCTAAACACTTGATATGTTGACGGCGTGACCATATTTGCCACCACTGCACCTAGATTGGCTACTGCCGATATGTCGATGGACTGCTTTTGTGCCTTTGGCCTTTCGCCTTTAATGATGGCCGTGAATATGCTTTTTTCTTGCGGCTGGGAGCCGAATATGGCCTCATATAGATGGCGGCCTATCGCATATATCTCCGCCTCCTCTTTTTTGCCGCAGCCGTACTGCTCTAGTTTTTTTAGTTTTAGCGCCGACAGACCGTTTTTGTGGAGCAGCACATTTAGTCTTACGGCAAAAGATACGCATTGCGAGGAGACGCCAAGTGAAAGTTTTTTGAAGTACTCTTCGAAGCTCTCCTTGTCTTGCTTATCCGATAGATAAAGCTCTATGGCTTCGGCGATATACTCTTTTGCTTCCGTAAGGAGGGCGCCTTTTACAAGGAGTTTTCCCTCGTCTTGGCTTTTCATCGAGCCACCTATATAGATGTCTACACCCAGATGCACCTCTTTGTTTCTGGCTACCTTCGTACCGACGACGCCTATGTCGCCAAGCCCGTGTATGCCGCATCCTTTAGGGCATGCTGACCAATATTGGCGTATCTTGCCGCCTACATTTCCAAACCTAGATTCTAGATAATCGGCACACTCTATAGCATCTGGTTTGTTCGGTATTACGCCAAAAGGACAGTGTTCGGTTCCGGCGCAGGCAATAAGGTTTGTATGGAATATCGAGGTGTTCTGTACTTTTTGTCCGAAATCACCGTCTACGCCTATAGCGTATATGTTTTGTTCAACCGTAAAGTTAATGGAGTGTCCGCCAGATTTCTTGCAAAGCTGGGCATATTCGAATAGTTTATCACCACTCATTATGCCGGACGGAACGGCTAACAGATATGCGAACGAACCGTCTTTTAGCTGCATTTTACCACCGTTGTCGCCGCCGTCCCCTAGTGATATGGTCTTACCTGATTTCTCAAACTTGTCGTTTGCAAACTCTTCTAGTTCACTTCTGAACTTTTCCATACCTACGGCGTCTATCATGTATTTGAGGCGGTTTTTATTGCGATTGTCTCTAAAGCCGAATTCTCTGTAGAAATTAGCCAGATGCGTAAAAAACTTAGTCGCTTCGCCGTATTTCACGAATATGTCGGCGTTTTGTGCTGCGGCTCCGACCTTGCCGCCTAGGTATACGTTGTAGCCGTATACGCCGTCTTTTATCGCCAGCGTAAAACCGAGGTCCTGCCCGAATACGTTGCATCTGTTCGTAGATGAGCCGTTTATCGCTATGTTGAATTTCCTAGGAAGAGCCGATACCCAGTCGAACTCTCCCAAAAATATATTCTGTATTTGTAATAGTTCGGCGGAGGTGTCTAAATACGAGTCATAGGCGTAACCGTTCAGAGGGTCGCAGACTATGTTTCTGAAATTGTCGACTCCAGTTTGGAACGTCGAAATGCCGACGGCCGATAGGGTGGATATAATATTTGGAATATCCTCTATCCTTATGTATCGCAGCTCTATTTGCGCTCTTGTGGTTATATCTATGTAGTTTTTCGCATATTTTTTCGCTATTTTGGCTAGAACGCCAGTTTGCTGAATGTTTAGCCTGCCGGACGGTATCCTGATGCGGAGCATAAATAGTCCAGGGGTAGCCGGACGGTCGAATATGCCAAAGCTCTTTAGCGTAAACTTTTTGTCGTCTTCGCTTATAGACTCATATCCGTGTTCCGCATAGTATGAAAGCCTCTCATACGCTTCTTTGAATGAGGTTTTGGCTTTTAACTCCTCTATCTGGTTTTGTTTTTTATTTCTCTCTTTGGAAATTTCAGCAAGCAAGCCCAAGTTCGGCCTCCTTTTTAATGCTTTCGTGTATGTAATGCGGAAGAGTGTTTGACAGCCTTACTGCTTCGCCTATAACTATGACGGCTGGCGAGGAGGCATTTTTTGCTTCGACAGGCAGCTTGCCTAGCGTAGTAATAATCGTGTTTTGCTGAGGAGTGGAGGCTTTTTCTATTATTGCCGTTGGAATATCTTCTGAAATACCGGATGAAATAGTCTTCCTGCTTATCTCCTCGGCTCTTGAAAGTCCCATAAGTATAACTATGGTGTGGTTTTTGATTTTTAGCAGTTCTATCCATTCGGTGTTAAATTTGTTGTCTTTTAGGTGCGCAGTTACTACCGAGAACGAAGATGCATAATCTCTGGCGGTTACTGCTATGCCTGCGCAAAGCGGAGCGGTGAGCGCAGACGAGAGCCCAGGGACTATTTCGACTTCTATGCCGCAGCGCGCCAGATATTGGGCCTCTTCGCTACCTCTTGCGAATACGAATGGATCCCCGGCTTTTAGTCTGCCTACCGTGTAACCGTTTTTTGCATAAGAGTGGAGCATCTCATTTATGGCTTCCTGCGAAAAAGAGTGTGCACCTTTAGATTTACCTGTATATACCTTTAGTGTATACTTTGGAAGTAGGGCGACTATATCTTTTGAGACGAGATTGTCTATTAGGGCTACTTCCAGTTGTTTAAATGTATTCACAGCTTTTAGTGTTAAAAGTTCGGCATCCCCAGGGCCGCAGCCGATTAAAAAAGCTTTTGCACTCATTTTGTATCCTTTTTATGTATCCTTTTTAGGATTTATTTGTCTGAAATTATATCAGATTTTTTTTG
>JAEMQC010000090.1:2080-5232 GCA_022758985.1 Campylobacteraceae bacterium | reverse complement strand
TATCAGCCTATTCTTAACAACAAAAGCAAAAAGATAGAAAAGTATGAGTGCCTGGTCAGGCTTGTGGACGAAGACGGGGCGGTTGTTAGCCCGCATATGTTTTTGGATGTTGCGAAAAAAAGCAGATTGTATCACAAGGTTACGAGAAGCGTGGTGCAAAAATCTTTTGAGAGGTTCGCCGATGAATACTGCTCGTTTAGTATCAATCTATCGGTTTTGGATATTTGCGACGAACAGATGTTGGAGTTTATTATAGAGCAACTAAAAAAGAGCAATATAGGACATAGGGTCGTGTTCGAGATACTGGAGTCCGAGGGGATCGATAGTTATGACAACGTATATGCTTTTGTCGAAAAGATAAAATCTTTTGGCTCGAAGATTTCCATAGACGACTTTGGCGCCGGATACTCAAACTTTGAGCGCATACTAAAGCTAAAGCCGAACTTTATAAAAATAGATGGCAGTTTGATAAAAAATATCCACAATGACACGGATGCCCAGATAATAGCGAAGGCGATAGTCGGGTTTGCAAACGAGCTAGGAGCACTCACCGTAGCTGAATTCGTCCATTCAAAAGAGGTGTTTGACATCGTACAAGCGCTGAATATAGACTATTCGCAAGGATATTATATTTGCGAGCCAAAACCAACTATATAAGCAAGAGAGTTTTTGATAAAATTTCCTCGGCGCAACGGGTAGTTGCTTTTGGGGTATCCAAAAGAGGAAAGTCCGGGCTACAGTAGGGCAGGATTCCGTCTAACGGACGGCCGTCGTAAGGCGAGGGATAGTGCAACAGAGAGTAGACTTCCGGACTAACGTCCGGTAAAGGTGAAACGGTGGGGTAAGAGCCCACCGGTCGCATGGGTAACCATACGGCCATGTAAACCCAATCCGTAGCAAGAAGAGTATGGTAAACGCCCTACAATAGTGCTCTTCGCTTGATGCCGCTTGGCGACTTGCGGTTTAGATAAATAACTACACAAGACAGAACCCGGCTTATAGTTGCGCCGCTTTTACTATCTTACGAATGCGCTTCGTCCCGCATATATGGCGCTATTGCCAAGCTCCTCTTCAATTCTTAGCAGCTGATTGTATTTTTCAACTCTCTCGCCGCGGCACGGCGCCCCTGTTTTGAGATGCCCAGTATTTAGCCCGACCGTCAAATCCGCTATGAAGCTATCAACCGTTTCGCCGCTTCTGTGCGATACCATAGCGCCCCATCCGGCATCGTGCGCCATTTTGACCGCTTGTTTTGTCTCTGTCAGTGTGCCGATTTGATTTAGCTTGATTAGTACGCCGTTTGCCATGTTTCTTTTGATGCCCTCTGCGATAAACTTCGGATTTGTAACAAAAATATCATCCCCAACAAGCTCTAGCTTTGAGCCAAGTCTTGCGTTTAGTATATCCCAGCCGCTCCAATCATCCTCGGCAAGACCGTCTTCAAGTACGACAAGCGGATATTTGCCCACCCAGCCCTCGTACAAATCCACCATTTCAGCAGAATTTAGCTTTTTGCCCTCGCTTCTTAGGTTATAGAGCCCGTCCTCATAAAAACCGCTAGATGCAGGGTCGATAGCTATCATAATGTCGCTGCCTGGATTATATCCCGCTTTTTCTATCGCTTTTAATATCATCTCCACAGCTTCGGCATTTGATGACAGGGCAGGGGCAAAACCGCCCTCGTCGCCGACTCCTACGCTATATCCGGCATCTTTTAGCACTTTTTTGAGTGCTTGGTATGTCTCTGCAGCGTATCTGAGAGCCTCTTTAAATGTCGGCGCACCCACCGGAACTATCATAAACTCTTGAAAATCAGGCCCTTGCCAGTTGGCGTGTACGCCGCCGTTTAGGACATTAAACATTGGAGTAGGCATTCTTGTCGCTTTACCGCCCGCTATGTACTCATAAAGCGGTGTTTTTGTGGAGATTGCCGCCGCTCTAGCTACGGCTAGACTTACCCCAAGTATCGCATTTGCTCCAAGTCTTGACTTGTTCTCCGTACCGTCAAGCTTTATCATCGCTTCGTCTATCTCGGATTGCGCTGAGGCATCCATGCCGATTATCGCTTTTGCTATCTCGGTGTTTACGTTGTTCACCGCTTTTTGCGTTCCCTTGCCGCCGTAGCGACCTTTGTCCTCATCTCTAAGCTCGCACGCCTCATTTATGCCTGTAGATGCACCCGATGGTACTGCTGCTCTGGCGAATGTGCCGTCTTCAAGTTTTATATCCACCTCTACCGTAGGGTTGCCTCTGGAATCTAGTATCTCTCTTGCAAAAATAGATTTGATAGCGCTCATAGATATGCTCCTGTTTGGAATTTACTCTTTTAGTGTAGCGCTTTTTTGTGATATTTCGGTATCGAAGTTAAAAGAGTTTCTACGCCAAAAAAGAGCTGCCGCCAGTAAAGATGCGCCCGTAGAGGCAAAAGCAAAAAGCCAAAAACTTCCAAACTTATCCCACAAAAATCCGCCAATCGCAAGAGATAGTAGCGTGGCAAAGCCGACACTTGTGTAGTAAACACCGTAAGCGGTGGCTTTTAGCTCTTTTGGGGCGGTATCGGAGATAATCGCTTTTGCTAAAGAATTGAACCCGCCCGCAAAAAATCCATACACCCCAAATGCAATCCACGCTGCAAACGGAGTATCTAGCATCAAAAGCAGAGCGGTGAGTCCAAAAGCGGCGTAGATGATAGACAAAAGAGTAGCTTTGCCGAGTCTATCCGCCGCCTTGCCTATCGGAATCGCAAAAACCGAAATACATAGATTGTAAAGAGTGTAGGCGAGCGGTATCATAATAAGCGATATGGCGCTCTCTGAGGCTTTTAGGATAACAAACGAGTAGTTCATGGCTACGAGGCTAAAGAGGCTTTGAAAGATTACGAGCAGATAAAAAGCTCTAGGTAGCGCACTAGGGCGAAAACGCTTTGATGGGGCAGGGCTAAAGGGCGCATCTGCAACAAAAACTACCAAAATAATCATCGCAATGACGCCAGGAATGAGACTAAGAGCAAAGACGGTCCTAAAAGAGGCTTCAGAGCTTCCAAGCCACCAAAGAAGCAAAAAAGCGCTGAGTGAGCCCGCAACAGCTCCGGCGCTATCCATCATTTTGTGAAAACCGAAGATAAAGCCGCTTTTTTCTTTTGGCGTAAAAGC
>JAEMQC010000090.1:0-1980 GCA_022758985.1 Campylobacteraceae bacterium | reverse complement strand
CCATCATTTTGTGAAAACCGAAGATAAAGCCGCTTTTTTCTTTTGGCGTAAAAGCTGATAGTAGGGCATCTCTAGGGGCGGAGCGTATTCCTTTACCGACTCTATCGGAGAGTCTGATGACGCCTATCATGAGGGCGCTCTGGGCAAAAAACGCTAGAGGTTTTACAAAATTTGAAAAGCCATACCCTATGACGGTGAGAATTTTTCGTTTGCCGAGCCTATCCGAGACAAAGCCGCTAATTGCGATAAGCAAAGCCACGCCAAACTCCGCCGTCCCCTCGATAATGCCTATCTCACCCTTTGTGGCGTGCAAAAATCTCTCCAAAAATATGGGAAGTAGCGGTAGTATCATCTCAGTGGAAAAGTCTGTAAAAAAGCTGTTTGCGCCGAGGGCTACGATGTTTTTATTTAGCATGTCTTACAGCTCCTTTGACGCCCATCGCACTTATCACTGCACGGCTCAAGGTGTATCAAAATATTTGCTTCGCTAAATAGCATCTGTATATCCTCTTCTATTTTATCCGCCAAATTATGGGCATATTCAATGGTGTGGTACTTGCAAACTGTTAGATGAAAATCTACATGCCTCTCAGAGCCCGCCTTTCTGCTTCTAAAACTATGAAAGTCCAAAAAACTATCTTTATAGTTTTCGATTTTATCTTTTATTTTTTGCTCCTCATCCTCCGGCAGGCTTGCGTCAAGTAGCGGGGCAAAAGACTCTCTTAATAGCTCCCACGCCGCATGAACTATTAGTCCTGCCACCAGCATAGCCGCTATGGGGTCTAGCCACTGCCAACCGGTAAGATACATACCAAATAGCCCGACCATGACTCCGGCAGATGTAAGCACATCCGTTCTTAAATGCATGGCATCGGCTCTTAGCGCTATGGAGTCAGTCTCTATCCCGACCTTCATAAGATGACGGGATATAAAAAAGTTGACCGTAGACGATACCGCCATGATACCCATACCCCATCCAATCGACTCAACGGCATGAGGGTGAAGCAGCTTTTGGACGGCTTCTAGTACAATCCAAAAAGCCGCTATTAGTATCAAAACTGCCTCAAGTGTGCCGGATAGATTTTCTATTTTGCCATGCCCGTACTTATGCTTTTCATCCGCAGGATGCGAAGCCTGTCTGACAGCAAAAAAGGCGATTATTGCCGCTAGCAGGTCAAGCGAGGAGTGGATACCCTCAGAGATGACGCCGATGGAGCTGATAGCGACACCAATGGAGAGTTTGCCTATTACAAGAGCCGTGTTTGAGATTACCGATAGTTTGGCGGCTTGTTCTTTTGGGTTCATTTGACTCCTTCTTGTAGGCTATTAAAACCAATTTTTCTTTTTAAAATACCACAGAGGCGCTAGCGACGACACTACCATAAGGATTAGAGAATAGAAATACCCATACTCCCACTGCAATTCAGGAATTATCTTAAAATTCATACCATAAATACTAGCAATAAGCGTAGGCGGCATAAGCACAACATTTACCACCGTAAAGAGTTTTATGACTTTGTTTTGGTCTATGTTTATCTGACCTATGAATAGGTTTTGGATATTATCGAGAGCGTTTAGATTTATTGTAGTGTATTCAATCAATGAGCCAATATCTTTGACCATTATTCTGAGGTCCTCTTTGTGCTTTTGCGACATCTTATCTGACTTTAAAAGTCCGATTGTAATCCTTCTTTTGTCGGATATGCTCTCTCGCACTTTTAAATTGAACTCTTGAATAGTTGATATTCTCTCCAAAACTTCATCATCGCTGACTGTTTGGCTTGAAGAGAAGATATCTTTTCTGAGTTTATTAATCTCTTTTGCCGCATATTCTATCAAATCCGCATCTGCCTCAACTCTTAGCTCAAATATCTGCATAAAGATATCGTAGCCGTCATTTAGCTTTAGGGTCGTTTTTAATAAGCGCTTGTGCATTTCGCTAAAACTTTTTAACTCCCTGTATCTAAGCGTAAAGAGAAT
>JAEMQC010000140.1 GCA_022758985.1 Campylobacteraceae bacterium | reverse complement strand
TACGCCGGCCGCCGTATCCCACGGCTTTAGGTTTATCTCGTAAAAAGCGTCGAATACCCCCTTTGCCGTATAGCAAAGATCAACGGACGCCGCACCGAGCCTCCTCATATCTCTCGTGTACGGCAGTACGGCTTCCATCTTTTTTAGCACCCATCTAAAATCCTCTCCAGCCTCGGCCTTCGTGTATGGAAATCCGGTAGCTATGAGCGATTTTTGTAGTTCTGACTCCTCGGATGTGCGGATAGGCTCGTCGTTTAGATACGCTCCTTTGCCGGACTCCGCCCAGAAGAACTCTTCTAGTATCGGATTGTAGACGGCGGCGTATTTTGGCGCTTCGTTCTCCCAGACTCCGACCGATATGGCGCAAAACGGTATTTGATGTACGAAGTTGGTCGTACCGTCAATCGGGTCTATGAATATTGCGTTTTTGGGAAGCTCGCCACCGCCCCAGCTCTCTTCACCGACTATTTCGTAGTCCAAATCAGACAGGGAAGCTATCAGCTCTTTTTCTATTGCCACGTCGTACTCGGTGAGGAGGTCTACGCTGCCCTTATAGCTTATATTTTTTGTTTTTCTAAACCCATCTTTGAATGTATTCCCGGCTTTCAAAACTGCCTCTTTTAATATTTGCATTTTCCCCTCTACGCTTTTATTGATACCTTAACGCTTCTATCGGTTCTAGCTTGGCCGCTTTCCTAGCCGGGTAGAATCCAAAGAATATTCCGACTCCCGCCGCAACCAGAAACGCTATGGCTATAGAGCTTTGGGTAATCTCTACGGCGGTCTGGAATAGCTCTTTTACTATATAGGCTCCGCCTACACCTATGATGACGCCTATGATGCAGCCGATTATAGATATCATGACGGCTTCAAGCAAAAACTGCATCAATATATCCCTCTCTCTAGCTCCTATCGCTATCCTGATGCCTATCTCTCTTGTTCTCTCCGTGACCGATACGAGCATGATGTTCATGATACCTATGCCGCCGACAAGTAGCGATATGGACGCTATGGCTCCAAGCAGTATCGACATTACTTCCGTCGCTTGCGCCGATGCGGCAAGTATCGCAGAGAAATTTCGCACGTTAAAGTCATCCTCCGCTCCGTCTCTAATTCTGTGACGCTCCCTTAGCAGCCCTATGAGCGACTTTTCTACTTTTGGCATTATCTCTTCGCTCTCGGCTTTGACCATTATCATTCTGACACTATCTTTGAATTGTGAGCCAAAAAGCTTTCTTTGTCCGGTTGTAAGAGGGACTATCGCCGTATCGTCCTGGTCGTCCCCCATTATACTTTGTCCTTTTTTGGACAGCACGCCTATGACGACATACGGGCTTTGTTTGATTCTAATCGTTTTGCCTACAGGGTCTTCGTCGCCAAATAGATTTTCGGCTACGGTTTGGCCTAGCACTACGACTCTTGCTGCGTTTCGCACGTCGGAATCGGAGAAAATATACCCCCTCTCTACGCCCCACTCCCTGACGTCGAAAAACCCGGGCGTACTAGCGACCATTCTTGCGCTCCAGTTGTTTGAGCCATACACCATCTGTGCGCTTCCCATGACCGTAGGAGCTACGGCTACGACCCCGGGTAGCTCCGATATCGCCGTCGCATCCTTTGTGGTCAGGGTCGGCGCCGCACCAAATCCGGCTCTGGCCCCGCTTGAGGTCGTGGAGCCGGACATTACAATAAAGAGGTTTGAGCCCATCGCCGCTATCTGCTCGTTTATCGACTTTTTGCTTCCCTCACCGATAGCCGACATCAAAATAACGGCGGCTACGCCTATCATCATGCCGAGCATCGTCAGAAACGAACGGAGTCTATTTGCCCAAAGCGCCGTTTTTGCTTCGCTTAGCATAGGCAGTATCACTTTTTATCCCCTTTTGTTATATCGCTTTCCACGATACCATCCCTAAAATGTATCTGTCTGTGCGCAAACTCCGCTATATCGTATTCGTGGGTTACCAGGACTATGGTGATGTTGTTGTTTTGGTTTAAGTTTGTAAAAATATCCATAATTTCAAGGCTTGTCTTGGTGTCCAAATTTCCGGTCGGCTCGTCGGCCAAAATTATCTTTGGGGAGTTGACGAGCGCCCTAGCTATCGCCACGCGCTGCTGTTGGCCGCCGGATATTTGATTTGGCATTCTATCGGCAAATTTATCTAGTCCCACCAACCTTAGCATCTCTATCGCTTTTTTAGTACGCTCTTCTCTTGGAATATCGGCATATACGAGAGGTAGCGCCACGTTGTCGGCTAGATTTATCCTCGGCAGCAGATTGAAGCCTTGGAAGACGAAGCCTATTGTTTTGTTTCGAAGCTTTGAAAGTCCGTCTTTGTCCATCGTAGATACGTCTACGCCGTTTAGGATGTACTTGCCGGATGTCGGTTTGTCTAGGCAGCCCAGAATGTTCATAAAGGTGGATTTGCCGCTACCGGAAGGCCCCATAAGGGCTACGAATTCGCCTTGAGAGACAGATATATCTAGATTTTTTAAAACCTCTAGCTCTCCGGCGTCCGTGTGATAGTTTTTGACGAGGCTTCTAACCTCTATTATTGGACGCCCCTCTGCCATCAAAACATTCTCGTAGGCTGATTTTGTTTTTTGTCGTTTTTGGAATTTTCGTCGACTATGACTTCATCGCCGGCTTTTAGAGCGCCATCCAACACCTCCGTTTGTCTACTGTCGGTTATTCCTATTTTGATTTTTACCGGTTTTGGTGCGCCGTTTTCTAGTATATATACGGTAGCGCTTTTACCCTCTTCGGACTGCGGTTTTTTGTTTTGTTTTTGCTCCGCTATATTTTGTTCTCTCTTCTCAAGCGTACTAGGCTTATATCTTAGCGCAGCATTCGGTATCAAAAGCACATTTTTTCTCTCCGCAGTTTTGATGTTTACGTACGCCGTCATTCCGGGCATCAATATCTCCTCCGGGTTGTCTACCGAGACGACTACGTTATAGGTTACTACGTTTGATTGGGTGGTCGCATTTAGCCTTATTTGTTTGACTACGCCTTTAAATTGCCTGTTGTTGTAGGCGTCTACGTTAAACGTCACCTCTTGACCGACCTTTATCTTGCCTATATCTGCTTCGGCAAAGCTCGAGTCTATTTGCATGCGCCTCAAATCCTGCGCTATCTTAAAGAGCGTAGGCGTCTGAAAGCTAGCCGCTACGGTTTGACCCAGATCTATCTGCCTATCTATGACTACTCCGGAAACCGGAGATTTTATTACCGAGTACTCTTTGTTCGTAGAATCTCTCTTATGGGCCGCCATTGCGAGGGCAAGTTGTGCTTTTGCGCTTTTGCGAGCTTGTACGGCCTGGTCTAGCTCTTGCGCTGAGACGTACTCTTTTGCGTATAGCTCCTTCATCCTCTTTTCGTTTGCTTCGGCAAGTTCTAGCGCCGCCTTTGCGGACTCGACGTTGGCTCTGCTTTGCGCTACCTGCGCGTCAAATAGCGCCGGGTCTAGTATAGCCAGAACCTGACCTTTTGTTACTTTGTCGTTATAGTCGACAAGCAGTTTTTTGACGGTGCCTGATACCTGTGTGCCGACGTTAACCAAAACTACGGGATTTAGTGTTCCGTTTGCCGATACACTCTGGGTCAAATCGCCGTTTTCTAGCTTTTGCGTTTTGTACATCTGGGCGCCTTTTGCGCTGCTTGCTTTATAGTACCACCCTGTCGTCCCTATGCCGACGACTATCAGAGCCGTTAAAAGAAGTTTTTTTCTGTTTTTAATGCTATCTATTATTCCCATCTTAGTTTCCGTTATCTATTTTTTCTATTTCGCTAAACACCAACCTTCCCATGCTTTGCAGCAAAGTCGCCCTCATAATATACCAGTTGTATACGGCGTCTATGTTTTGCTGTCTAGCGCTTGCATATGCGCTTTGGGCTGTTAGCAGGTCGAGTATGCTACCTACGCCGGCCTTGTATCTGCCGCTTGCTGCTTTGAGCGCTTCATCGGCGCTTGCTAGCAGGTCTTTGCTGCTTTTGACCGCCATAGTCTGTGTTTTGAGGTTGTTGTACGCCTTGTAGGTTTGGAGAGCTACCTGTTTTTCTAGTTTTTCGTATTCGAGTTCTTTTAGTCTAGTCTCCATCTGCGCCGCCCTTACTTTGTAAGTCGTGCTAAATCCGCTGAATATAGGGATGTTTATGGAGAGCATGCCGGAACTGTTCTTTGTCTGCCCGCCTAGACTAGTGTCCGAATATCCGGTAGAGCCGTTAAGAGAGATAGTGGGTTTAGCGTCGCTTTTTGCAGCCTCGACGCTAGCTTTTGCCGCCTCTATTTGCGCAGCCGCAGCCGCCAAATCTGGGCGCATCTTTTTTGCTTCCAAAATCATCTCTTCGATGTTTTTGAAATCCTCAAACTCTTTGATATTGGTCGAAGGAGCCGCTATTTCAAGCTCTGTATTCGGATCCAACCCGAGTGTATTAGCAAGCTCTGCATAACTGTTTTTTAAGCTCCCCTCGGCCTTTTGTCTGTTTAAAACCGCCTGCGAATATGCCGTCATGGCTTGAAGCTTGTCGGATGGTGTGGCTGTGCCGGCTTTATATTTTGCGAGTGCAGCCTCGTAACTCTCCCTTGCCGTTTTTTCCGCCTCGACGTACGCCTCAAGGGAGGCTTTTGCTCCAAAAAGCGCAAAGTAAGATTCGGTGACGGATAAGAATAGCGATTGTATCTGTGCGTTTTGGGATGCATTGGCGGCGTCAACTATTTTTTTTGCGTTTTTAAGATTTGCCTCTCTTGCTCCAAAGTCGTAGACGACATAAGAAAGAGAGACTCCGCCGCTTTTTGTGTTTGTATATAAATCCGATGTTTTGGAGTTTTGCTTAGCCCCGTCCAGAGAACCGACCGCACTGAGTGAGGGCATATAAGCCGCATTCGCCACGCCTACGTTTTGCGCTTTTGAGAGAGCCGTTATCCAGGCCGCTCTTGTCTGCGGGTTGTTATGCAGGGCGAAGTTGGCGAGCTCGGAGAGAGTCATTCCTTTTTTAATTATCGGCTCTTTAGTGATGGACGTATGTGAGTTTAGTGAAGAGACCTTGCCGTCTACACCGTACGGATCCGATATATCAAACGCCGATAATCCTTGCGTTAGTAAAATCAGCCCGCTGAATAACAAAACCGCTTTTTTCTGTCTATGTCCCATTTTCTGCAAACTTCTTTTGGTTTTTCATAATATTATCTCACATAAAAGTAAATGTATTGTTAGACCACTTTTCAAAACTATTA
>JAEMQC010000040.1 GCA_022758985.1 Campylobacteraceae bacterium | reverse complement strand
AAAATGCGAAGATAGTTGACTTAAGTCAAAATAAATTGAAATTTTAAGAAAAATATATGAAGTGCTTAAAATAAGGGGGCGGAAGCTTTTTAGTTTGCTAGCGCTTGTGATACGTAGTGTGTTTTATTCCAATATTTTTGAAGCGCTTTGTCTACTTCTTTGATGACAAGTTGTTTTTTCTCTTTTTGGGTAGTGTTTTTATTTATGCTCATTTCGTACGGTAAGCATAGATACGATACGACATCGTCTATAAGCCAGGTATTTGGCACTACTGAGCTAGATACTACAAGCCTAGGATTGTCAAGTACCTCTTTTTGCACCTCTTCGTATGAAAGAAGTAGCTTTTGGTATCTTTGGAAAAGCATATTTTTGAGGCTATTTTTTATACCGCTGTTAGTCATCTCCCTTTACCTCTGAAGATTTGTTTTTTGCTTTTTACGGCAAAACTGATGTTAAAGAACCTTAAAACAAGTTAAAAATTAAGTGTGTATTGTACCATAAAAAAATGCGTTTTTAAAGTGTTTCTTATGTTTTTTTCGCAATATAGAGCCAAAAATTTACGAAGTAGAAAGTATGAAAAAACAATCCAAAAAAAACATAGCAGAGATAAAAAAAAGGTTTTTGGAGCGCTACGGCTCGGCAAAGACCGAGCTTGAATTTACGAGTGATTATGAACTATTGGTTGCCATCATACTTTCGGCACAATGTACCGACAAAAGGGTGAATATCATTACAAAAGAGCTATTTAAGGTACTTCCGACGGTGGAGGCGATGGCGGCTTCCAGCGTTTCCGAGATAGCGTCTCTTATCAAATCGTGCAGCTATTTTAACAATAAGGCAAAAAATCTGCTCGCGATGTCCCAAAGCGTCGTTGCGAATTTCGGCGGCAAGATACCTCACGAGGAAAATGCCCTAAAGAGTTTGGCCGGCGTAGGACAGAAAACGGCGCACGTATTTATGATAGAGTTTTTGCAAAGCAATCATATGGCCGTGGATACGCATGTTTTTCGTACTTCTCACAGGCTTGGTCTCTCAAATGCAAAAACCGCCGTTAAAACAGAGGAAGATCTATCGAAGGCTTATGTGACCGATCTTGCTACGCTTCATCAAGCGATGGTTCTTTTTGGGCGTTATATCTGTAAAGCCAAAAACCCTCTATGTGAAACGGAGTGCTTTCTGACCGATTTTTGCCAAAGTCGTTCGAACTTCAAACCGTCATAACGAATTCGTAACTAATTTACAGTAAAATCACGCAAATTTTTTTGGAGATATGTATGTCAAGAGTTTTGATAATAGGCGCAGGCGGCGTAGGCGGCGTGGTAGCTCACAAGTGTGCCATGAATCCTGATGTTTTTGATTTTGTTTGTTTGGCTAGCCGCTCGATAGATAAGTGCGAAAAGATACAGGCGCAGATAAGAAACAAGGGCTATAGCCTTGAAATAGACAGGGTAGATGCCGACAATATAGACGAAACGGCGGCTCTAATCTCAAAATATAGTCCAGATGTCGTAATAAACGTGGCTTTGCCTTATCAGGATTTGACTATTATGGAGGCATGCCTAAAAGCAGGCGTTCACTATGTAGATACCGCAAACTACGAGCATCCGGATACCGCAAAGTTCGAGTACAAAGAGCAGTGGGCAAAAATGGATAAATTCAAAGAGGCGGGACTAACGGCGCTTCTTGGAAGCGGCTTTGACCCGGGTGTTACGAATGTATTTTGCGCTTACGCCGGGAAGCACTACTTTGACGAAATTCACTACATTGATATACTAGATTGCAATGCGGGCGACCACGGCTATCCTTTTGCGACAAACTTCAACCCGGAAATAAACCTAAGAGAGGTAAGCTCAAAAGGTAGATACTGGGAAGAAGGTAAATGGATAGAGACTGCCCCAATGGAGATTATGCAAGTATGGGACTATCCAGAGATTGGACCAAAAGATAGCTACCTACTGTATCATGAGGAGCTAGAATCTCTTGTTCAAAACATCAAAGGACTCAAAAGAATTAGATTTTTTATGACGTTCGGACAGAGCTATCTGACGCACATGAAATGCCTTGAAAATGTCGGAATGCTTAGAATCGACGAAGTTGAGCATAACGGTCAAAAAATCATTCCTATTCAGTTTCTAAAAACGCTTCTGCCGGATCCTGCTAGCCTTGCCGGACGCACAAAAGGCAAGACGAATATAGGATGTTTCATAGAGGGCGTCAAGGACGGCAAAATCAGAAAGATATACATCTACAATGTCTGCGACCACGAGGCTTGTTATGCCGAGGTTAATTCGCAAGCAGTCAGCTATACGACCGGCGTGCCTGCGTTTATCGGCGGCATGATGGTTGCAAAAGGCGAGTGGAGAAGAGCAGGAGTGTGGAATATGGAACAGTTCGATCCAGACCCATTCATGGCTGCCCTCAATGAATACGGTCTTCCTTGGGTGGTTAAAGAGCTCTAAGCTATTACGCAGCATTTGGTTTGGGAGGGGATATAAAATATCCCTGTGCATATTCTATTCCAAGGGCTGCAATCTTATTAAATACTTCTTCAGAATGAACAAATTCTCCTACAACTTTGATTTTAAGGTCTTTGGCAAATGATACAATAGCCTTTGCAATTACTTCGGCGCCAGGGTCCTTGTCGATGTTTTTTATGATAGAGCCATCTATTTTGAGATAGTCTACTCTTAGTTTTAAAATATGCTCAAAGCTAGAGTATCCACTGCCAAAATCGTCGATTGCGCATTTAGCGCCTAAAGCGCTCACTTTATCGACAAACTTTTTTACCTCTTCGTAATTTTTTATATTCTCAGACTCTAGTAGCTCAAATGTAGCTTTTTCAGGTGAGTTATAGTTAGATAGAAGATCATAAATAAAATTTACAGTATTATGATTTGTTATATCTTCATACGATAAGTTTACAGAAAACTCATACGGCTTATCTGCAAAATAGTCAAAACTTTTTTGAATAATTATTCTAGTTAAACTCTCATATTGTTTGCTACTTTTTGCAATAGTTAAAAATTGATTAGGAGTTATAACTGTTCCATCTTCATCTATCAGTCTAATTAATGATTCAAACTTAGTTATAGTATTTCTTTGTACATCCATGATAGGTTGAAAATAAGGAACAATTCTATTATTCGCAATGGCATCTTTAATTTTTTTTGCAAATTTTATATTCTGTGTGTAATCATGTTTTATATTCATACCATCTTCGTAAAACATATATTGCAATCCATCTTTTTTTGCTTTTTTGAGAGCCATATCTGCGTCCGATAGTATATTCTTTGCTTTATCCCAATCATCTAGTACAATCTTATCGCTATCTGAAGCTCCGATTGTTATTTTTATCTCTATATCTACTCCCTGGCATGGAAAATGTGAATTATCAACCAAATGGCAAAGTGAATATGCAATCTTTTCTTGTTCTTTTTTTGTCGGAGCTTCTGATATCAAAAGAGCATACTCATCACTTGCTAATTTATATAGCATCCAGTCGCTAGGCGCTTTATCAAAACTATACAACTTTCCAAAAAGAGAGATTGCTCTTGATAGTTTTTTTGCAAGCAAGATTAATAACTCATCTCCAATTTTATATCCATATAAATCATTAATTTCACTGAAAGAGTCAATATTAATAATAAACAACACAGGAGAATCGATGCCTACCATATCGAGGAGTAGTTTTCGTCTATTTGGAAGCTTTGTTAATGGATCTGTATAGAGTCTATTTTTTAGTTCTTCTTTTTGAGCAACAATATCTGTGATATCATCAAAAGTTGCAACATAAATAATGCTTTCGTCATATAAAAACTTTTTTGCATTTACCTTAAAATGCTTTTTTTGACCATTTTTTGCAATAATCGCTCTCTGTTCCTTTTGAGCAGCCTGTTTAACCCATGCACAATCGTTGCGTTTTAGATATTTCTGCTCTTCATCGTTGTGATTTTCAAAAAGATCACATATACAGTTATAATGTTTTTTAAACTCTTCAACGCTGTTGTATCTATTTAAAAAATCAAGAAAAGACTTGTTACAATCTATTATCGTTTCGCCATTTGTAACTATAACCATCCCTGTCTGACTATCCAGAATATTTTTGGCATAAAGCTTTTCTTTGTATAACCTATCTATAAGCTTTTGATTCTCTTGCGACCTATTTTGAAGCTCGTTTGACATATTATTAATGTGTGATGCTAGACTCTTTATCTCCTCTGATGCTTTAGTTAGTTTAATGTTTTTGTATTTCCCTTTTTTAATTGCATCCAACTGTTCGAAAATTTTTCTAAACGGGATATTTAAAGCTCGGTATAGCACCACAAATGCGACGATAGACACAAGTAGCGCAACCGCCAAAACGACCAAGATAATAACTTTTTTGTTGGCGGCGATAATAGCGTCTAACATCACATTATCATTTAAAATTATAAGCTTCCAACCCCAAGGTATAAACTCTTTGATAGCATATCTATTGTTATTCAAAGAGCCCTCTGTGGTGTTTAAATCAAGCCGTGAGAGATTAAAATCTCTGTTCTTTTTGTGGATAGATATAAACTCTTTGCCGTCGTAGATATAAAAAGCATATGGTTGCGTTTTTGATATGCTTTTTAAATCTCTTATAGTCTCTTGTTTTACTGAATCTTCAAGCGCAAGAAAGCTTTTTTTATTCTCGCCGTAATTAAAAAATAGCACCTCATATCTGTTTTTTACAATACCGTAATACTTCTCAGACGCTGCCTTTATCTCTTTGCAATCTAAATCAAATAGCTGTTTTTCAAATATCTTTTCAATAAATTTTTCACTCAGCAGCGATATGACACCGCCTATCAAAAAAATCGGAATTATTATTCTGGCTATAGTGGTGTTGTACCATCTTTTCATTGGAGTACGTCCATAAATTTTTTGTAGTTTTGTACGACTTCTGCATACTCATTTTCACTTGTTTTAGTTGCTCCATACTTGATGTTTTCACCCCAATTTTTGGTGATTTGTGCATCTTTTTTATTGTTTATAGGGTCGATAGAGAGTATTGCCTGCTTTATCTGCTCTATTTTTTTATCGGAGAGATTTCGTTTGTTTACTGCGAGCATAAAACCTGGGTAGCTTTTGGACTCATATATTTTTTTTAATCCTAGATACTCATATTTGTTAAAAAAAGATGTTTGTAGTATACCAGCTTCATTGTCGCCAACCAATACATTAAATGCAACATTGACATGATTTCCATCAAATGAGTAA
>JAEMQC010000089.1 GCA_022758985.1 Campylobacteraceae bacterium | reverse complement strand
CAGATGGGGCGGCTAGAGCATGCACTATCAAGGCGACGAGAGGGGAGATACAACCCCCAGTGTTTATGCCGGTAGGCACAGTGGCAAGCGTAAAAGCTCTGGATATGGCGGATATTGAGGAGCTTGGAGCCAAAATCATACTCGCAAATACATACCACACATATCTTCGTCCCGGTAGCAAAGTCGTAGAAAAAATGGGCGGGCTGCACGGATTTACGACGTATGAGGGCAATTTTCTTACCGATAGCGGCGGTTTTCAGGCGTTTAGCCTCTCAGATATATCAAAAGCATCTGATGACGGTATAAAGTTCAAAAGTCATATAGACGGCAGCTCGCACTACTTCACGCCTGAAAAAGTCCTTGATATACAGTATGAGCTAAACAGCGACATTATGATGGTGCTAGACGACCTCATAGCCCTTCCTGCCGAGCAGGAGCGTATTAGAAAGTCGGTAGAGAGGACTACGGAGTGGGCAAAAAGAAGCCTCGAATATCATGCGATACAAAAAGCACAGGGTAAAGCCAGAACAAATAACCTCTTTGCGATAGTCCAAGGCGGCACGGACAAGGCATTTCGTAAGCTCTCAGCCGAGGGGCTTGTATCGCTGGAAGCCGAGGGAGCCGGATTTGACGGGTTTGCCATCGGCGGGCTATCGGTCGGCGAAGAAAATAGCGCTATGTATGATACGGTAGAGTGGACCACGCCGTTTTTGCCGCATGACAAGCCTAGATACTTGATGGGGGTCGGTACGCCCGAAGACCTTGTGGAAAATATTGAGCGTGGCGTTGATATGTTCGATTGCGTAATGCCGACAAGAAACGCTAGAAACGGCACGCTATTTACCAGCTTTGGCAAAGTAAATATCAAAGCGGCAAAATATATACTAGATCAAAACCCGATAGACCCAGAATGTGACTGCCCCGTGTGTCGCAGATACACGAGAGCTTATATGTGTCACCTATACAGAGCCAAAGAGCTTACGTTTTTTAGGCTGGCCACGATACACAATCTGCACTATTATCTAAACCTTGCAAAAGAGGCTAGGAGTGCTATACTAAACAAAGAGTTTAAAAAGTTTAAAAAAGAGTTTTATGAAAAAAGAAGTAGCTGATGGCTGAATTTCAGATGAACCATTCAGAAGCCGAAGCCTATATCAAAAATTTTTTGGACGACTATTTCGGTGAGATAAGAGAGGTCGTGGAGTTTGAGCAGGCATTTATCGACCAAAACGGGCTTTCCTACTCGAATATAGACTATTTCAAGCTAAAGAGGTTTTTGGAAACCGCCGTTAGAAACCTACGTTCGATAGATAATAACATACTAAGCGGTCTAGTCTACAAGCTCTACAAAGACGTAATGTCTCTCTACTCGTTTTACTCTTCCACCCTATCAAAAGTTGCTATGCCGGTACTTATATTCGAGCGCGACTTTCTAAAGACGATCAAGCCGTATAGAGAGCTAAGCGAACGCATCGAAGAGCTCAAATCGATGCAAAACAGCTATGAGATGAAGATGCGCTACCTTGAAGGCTCCATGAGGGCGCTAGAGATGAATATGAACTCGGATGAAAAAAGAAAAGAGTATGCACAGCTAAAAGCTAGATATGCCGAAGCTACCCACTTTTTCGCCGAAGCCAGAGACGAAATACCGGTTGCGTATGCCAAGATGGAAGAGATAGAAAATACGTTCAAAGAGCTTTTCTTATCGTGGTTTGACGAGTATAAAAACTACTATCTGGGCGAACTAAAAGCTACCACCAACGCAAAGTTCTACTATCTCGACAAGCTGCTCTGGTACAAAGCCGAGAGAAGCCCGGAGATACGCCGCTTTTTCAAGGATTCCGGCATTAGGGGCAACTACGATACGAAGACGTTTATCGAGTATTATCTAAGGAATATCGATCTTAGAAAGACTTTTGACAGAGGATGGCACACCTACCTCAAAGAAATACTTACTATTTTGGAGTAGAGAGCAGTGTTTGTCAAGTATACCCCCGAAGAGATAGCTGAACTCGTAGTAGCCGGTTCAAAAAACAAAAAGAATGTAGCCGCCACGCAAGAGGAGAAGCTGTTTCACTCGATAAAACACGTCAGGCTATTCGACAACATAGAGACGACGGACGTACTAAACGTAATTACGGACGTAAAAATAAACAGATATAAAAAAGACGATCTGCTAGATCTTGGGTCCGAGACGAAAGATAGAATATACTACATCATCTCCGGAACGCTTGTGATGCCGCTGTCCGAAGAGAGTCACGTAGAGCTCGGCAAAGACCAGATTTTCGGAGAGGTAAATAGTTTTACGAAGACGAATATCAACAAGAGACTACACATAACGTCCGACAATACGATGATTTTTTCTTTTAAAATCAACAAAAACATACCGACGAGAGAGAGCGCATTCGCATTCGTGAAGTTCTACGAAGCGCTGATGGCCTACACTGCAAATAAACTGTCGTGGTTCGAGATGGCCTAATATATACCCATCACCTCAAACTGGACATACCAAACCGCTACCGAAGCCAAAAACCCGACAACGACGGTCCACGCATATCTCATATGTGAGCCAAACGTATAAATTCCCCTCATCTTACCCATCACCCCAACTCCGGCAGCAGAACCAAAAGCTATCATAGAGCCTCCGCAACCGGCGGTAAGCACTACTAGAAGCCACTGGGTTATATCTATCGATGGATTCGCCTTAAGTATGGCGTACGTCAGCGGTACGTTGTCGACTATAGCCGACAAAAATCCTACGACTATGTTGACGATAGTAGGATTTACGACCGTATAGATACCGGCCACAAGAGCCAAATATCCGATATAGGTCAAAGCCCCAACCGCCAACATTAGTCCAAAAAAGAATAAGAGCGTGTCGTTTTCTATCTTCGAGATACTCTTAAACACCTCTATGTCGATATTGTTTTTTCTTTTGAGGTTGTAGCTATATATCATCAAAAGCGAAAGACCAAACATCATTCCGATTATCGCCGGCAGATGTAGAGCCTGATGGGCAAATACTGATACGGCTATAGTAAAAAACCCGAGCCATACTATTCCCATTGCGCCCGGTTTTAGATAGCTCTCGTTTTGATGTGTGGCATGCGCCACGCTTGCGTTTGGAACATAAAGTGAGAGCAAAAAGCAGGTAAGCGCCCATCCGACAAAAGAGGCCGGAAAAAGGTAGAAAAAGTCAAAAAACGGCGCTTTGCCTGCGTTCCAAATCATCAGAGTGGTAATGTCGCCAAAAGGCGACCATGCTCCGCCGGCGTTTGAGGCTACAACGACGTTTATCGCCCCCGGCACCAAAAAGCTTTTATTATCGCGTTCGATAGTTATTAGAAGCGTTGCAAACACAAGCGCCGCCGTAAGATTGTCGGCAACGGCGCTAATAAAAAACGTCAAAAATCCCGTGACCCAAAGCAGCTTTTTATAGCTTAGCTCTTTTTTTAAAAGTCTCATTTTTAGGGCGTCGAATACGCCTCTCTCGATTAGCGCCTCGATATAGGTCATAGCGGCATATAAAAAGAAGAAGATTCCGGCTATTTCCAATATTACGTGCTCTACCATACTCTCTAAGCTATGCGGGATACTCCCCTGGGCAAGAAAATATATTCCGAGCACGAAAAACATAAAAGTACCGGTAAAAAGGGCTGGTTTGGATTTGTTGACACCTATTTTGTCTTCCAGCGCTATCGCTACGTAAGATAGCAAAAAAAGAGTAAGGCAGAATATCCCTACAAGGCTAGTCGTCAACTCTTGCATTCTTGCCACCTTTTAAAATAAAATACCCTACCAAGCCAGATAGCAAAGAAGCCGTGAATATCCCGCCTTTTGCCTCCGAGACCAAAAGTTCGTTATTAAATGCCAGCATAGATATAAATATAGACATCGTAAAGCCTATTCCGGCCAAAAAACCTACGCCGAGTATATCCCTAAAACCTGCTCCCCTTGGTAGAGAGGCTATGCCTAGAACCACCCCTAAATACGAGAATAGTATGACCCCGATAGGTTTACCTAGAAACAACGACAAGCTAACCGCAACCGACAAAGACGAGAAAAAAGAGTCTCGGCTTGGCTCAAATCCGGCGTTAAAAAGCGCAAATAGCGGCAAAACGTAAAAAATATTCCAAGGGTGAAAGAATATCTCAAGCCTATCCAGCATCGACATCGATGAAAAACTAAGAGCCGACATCCCCCGCAAGGCTTTTGTTTTTGCGTGGTGGTCGTCCTCTTTTGCGGCATGAAAAAATTTCTCTTTCAGATGCTCCATTTTCTCAAAAAAACTCTCTTTTGAATGCTCCGGCGTCGATGGAGCCATTACCCCAACGGCAAAAGCTATGTCGGTAGCCATGACGATACCCCAACCGCTTTTTGTCGAGTCGCTATCGTTTATTACCAAAAACAACAAAGCCGGAACAATCATTCCTCCAATAGCCGCAAATATCGGCAAAGCGGCAGACTTTGGATTTTTGAGCTCCCCCTCCGCAAACTCACGTTTTAGCTCAAGTCCTATGATAAAAAAGAATATGCACATCAGGGCGTCGTTGACCATATGCTGCAACGTATGAGAAAAGACAAAACTGCCTACGCTTATTTTAAACTCGGTATGAATTAGCCCGTAGTAGGACTCTTTAAACGGAGAGTTTGCCCAGATGATGGCAAGCAGAGTAAAAACTATCAGCATAATGCCGCTCGCCGCTTCAAGCTTCAAAAATCTCTCAAGTGGTTTTGAAAGCCTATCTATGGGTTTATTTTGCTTTATCATTCAAAACCTTTAATGGTATCTGGCCTATGCCTGAATGCGTCTATTATACTAAACTGGCTTTTAGACCCTTGCCCTATCGACAGTACGCCTCGTTGGATGACCGAAAGCTTTATATTTGCCTTAAGCCTTGAAGAGATATTTTTTCCACATCCTTAGTATATCATGGCAAGCACGACAACGACCGCCCCCGTAGCCCCGCTAATCATCCCCGGCTTACCGCCGATAAGGGCAGTTACAAGCCCTAGTATAAAGACAGTATAAGTCCCACGACAGGGCTAAGTCCGGCGACAAACGAAAAGGCTATCGCCTCCGGCACAAGGGCTATGGCGACTACCGAACCGGAAAGCAGGTGTTTTTGACATTGCCGGTGTCATAGTTTTTTAAAGTAAACACGAATAACTCCTATTGATTTTCATAATATACCCTTTCACGTCAAATTTTGCTTTGCAACCGTTGTAGTTCATATATCGCACTTTCCCAAATATTTTACGAGACGGCCAAGCCCTATCATGCACTCCTCCGAGGCTCCATGCGATCCCGGCGTAGCCGTTTGGGTCTCTGCCGTCTA
>JAEMQC010000104.1 GCA_022758985.1 Campylobacteraceae bacterium | reverse complement strand
AATTTAAACAGCACACATGGGGTTTAATTGTTTTTTGCCGTTGGTTTATGAAAAGATTTATGTAGGATTTGGATGATTTGGTTTGATTTGGTGACTCCCAAAAGCGTAATGTTTTTTAAGCCTGTGATAAAAGCCTTGCAGGAGAGGGGAAAGAAAGTTCTTGTGACGGCTAGAGAGGGGCTCGGATATAGCGAGGTTGTGGAGTTGCTAAAGCTTCATAACATTGAGTTTGTGAACCGTGGATTTTTTGGTGGAGCAAATTTGAGCGATAAGCTTAAAGCCTCAATCCACAGGCAACTTGAACTGATGGAGTTCGTTGAAAAAGAAGGTGCCAAAAAGCTTGTTTGTCTATGTAGCGTGGATGCAAATAGGGTTGCTTTCGGACTTGGTATGCCTATTATTAATTTTTACGATATACCGCTATCGGACCATACTACAAACTTCAAAAGAGCGCTACCGCAAGCTAGGCTTACCCTTCCTCTGTCAAATAAAGCCTTTAGGCCCTTCATGGTTCCGCAGGAGATATTTGTCAGATTCGGGCTTGAAGAAGACCAAATTTTTGAGTACAAATTTTTGGATGTAGTGGCGTGGCTTCATGACTTTGAGCCGTCAAGAGAGTTTTATGAAAAGACTTTGCTTGAATGTGGGCTTGACCCCAAAAAACCTACCATAGTCATTAGAGAAGAGGAATATAAAGCTAGTTATGTAGAAAAGAAATTTCCTTTTTTATATGACGGCTTGGTAATCCTTAAAGATAAAATAGACGCCAACTTTTTGGTTATTCCAAGGTATGAGCCTGAAGTGGTTGCTGAGATATTGCCATTTTGTACCGTTTTGCAAGAGAAGATAGTCGTCCAGCATCTGCTTGCATATTGTGATTTATTTATAGGCGGCGGCGGTACGCTCAACTCTGAAGCTTGCTATTTCGGTACGCCTACTATTTCCACTAGGTCGTTTATCTCGCATTACGACAAATTTTTGATAGATGAAGAGTTGATGTTAAAAGCGGATAACTCCGATGAAGTTGTTGAACTTGCGCTAAAGTACATTGGAAAAAAAAACAAAGCAAATACGGTATTTGACGAGATGGTTTTTGACTTGGATGCCATAGTTGACGAGATATTAAAGTAAAAGGCTTTCATTTGTTAAACGAAAATGACAAAAAAAACCTAGCCCTGGTGGCACAGCTAAGAGCTAGCGGGATGCAAGATAATAGCATAATAGAATTTTTGGATTTTGGCGCAGGAAGCCCTGAGGATAAACGCAGCGAAGAGGAGATGGCAAAGGGCAAGAGGGTGCAGACTACTGTCGGCAAGCTCTCTAGTATTGGGCTCAAAAACGAGTGGAGCGAGTGGATTTATACGCTCATAAAGGAGCGAAAACCAAAAGTCGTTTTGGAGCTTGGGACTTGTTGCGGGTTTTCGTCCATCACTATGGCTTTGGCAAACTCGGACACCAAAGTCTATACGATAGAGGGCGCCAAAGAGATAGCCGCAGTTGCGGCTGAAAACATCAAAAAAGCAGGATGTGAGAATATCACGCAGATAGTCGGGCGGTTTGCCGATGTGCTTGATAAGACTTTAGCGGGCATTGCTCCTATTGATTTTGCCTTTATCGACGGGCATCACGATAGGGATGCGACCGTGAAGTACTATCGCCAGATACTTCCGTTTATGGCAAAAGGTTCGGTGATGGCATTTGATGATATATCATGGTCGGATGGGATGAAGGAAGCGTGGGAGATGATAACCGCCGAAGCTGGTGCGGACAAGTGCGAACACCTTGGGAAAATAGGGATTTGTCATATTGATTAAGTTTTTGGACCTTCATGCGCAATACCTCGGTATCAAGAGTGAGATGGATGCCGCAATAGCGGGTGTAATAGCCGATTCGGCATACATAGGCGGCGAGAGGGTCAAAAAGTTTGAAGCGGATTTTGCCGCATATATCGGTGCCAAGCATTGCGTCGGGGTCGGCAACGGTACGGATGCGATAGAGATAGCCTTAAAATCGCTTGGATTACCGCAAGACTCCAAAGTCCTAGTCCCGGCAAACAGCTTCATAGCTACGAGCGAAGCGGTTACAAATGCGGGGTTTGAGGTGGTTTTTGCCGATGTCAAAGACGACTATACGATAAAGCTAGAGATGAGCGAGGGGTTAAAAGCCGTCATTTGCGTACATCTATACGGCTTGCCTTGCGATATGGATGAGATAACTGCGTTTTGCGCAAAGCATTCGCTAGCTCTTATCGAAGATTGTGCTCAGGCTCACGGCGCTAAGTATAAAGGTCGCAAAGTCGGCACTTTTGGAGATGCAGCGACATTTAGCTTTTACCCGGGCAAAAATCTAGGCGCATACGGCGACGGCGGGGCGATAACGACAAACGACGATGCCTTGGCAAAAAAAATGAGAATGATGGCAAACCACGGTAGAACAGGCAAATACAACCATGAGTTTGAAGGTAGAAACTCAAGACTTGACGGACTTCAAGCCGCCGTGCTTAGCGTCAAACTTCCACATCTAGAGGAGTGGCTAGAGAGACGAAATAATATCGCTAGCGTATATTTACATCAGCTTGCCGATACTCCGCTAATATTGCCTAAGGTGCATAGTGATAGGCGCCATGTGTGGCATCTTTTTGTAGTTCGCACCGATAGAAGAGATGAGCTAAAAGAGTTTTTGTCTTCATACGGCATAGAGACGGGTATACACTATCCGATAGCGCTGCCGAAGCTTGCGGCGTACTCGTATAACACGCAAGATACGAGCGAATTTTTTGCTTGCCGCACCGACAAAGAGCTTTTGTCTTTACCTATTGGTGAACACCTGAGCGAAAGTGATGCCATGCTGGTGTGCGAAAAAATAAAACAATTTTTTGGGGCTACAAAATGAGCTTTTTTGTTCACGAATCATCGTATGTAGACGACAACGTAGAGATAGGGGAGGGTACGAAGATATGGCATTTTTGTCATGTGATTAGCGGCACAAAAATAGGCAAAAACTGCTCTTTTGGGCAAAACTGCGTCATAGGTCCAAACGCCGTTATAGGTAGTGGCGTAAAGGTGCAAAACAATGTTAGCTTATATGACGGCGTAGTGATAGAAGACGACGTCTTCGTAGGTCCTTCCGTGGTATTTACGAATGTAACAAATCCTAGAAGCTTCATAGTGCGTAAAGAAGAGTACAAAAAAACCGTCGTAAAAAAAGGGGCAAGCCTTGGCGCAAACTGTACCGTAGTATGCGGTACGACGATCGGCGAATACGCATTTGTTGGAGCTGGAAGTACGGTTACCAAAGATGTTCCAGCATTTGCACTGGTATACGGCAATCCCGCAAGGATAAAGGGGTGGTATTCAAAGGCAGGATACAAACTCACTTTCGATGCAGACGGCATAGCCGTGGATGAGTCTGACAGTAGCAGATATAGACTAGCAGACGGTAAGGTGACGCTAATATAGCGAAATATGTGTGGCATCTTCGGTATAGTCGGGCGTTATGACGCACAGGCGGCTAGGAAATCACTAGAGACGCTTATCCCCAGAGGGCCTGACGGTTTCGGATTTGATGAAGGGGTGGGATATTATCTGGGGCAGACGAGATTAGCTATTATGGATGTCTCGGAGCCTTGCGGCCCTTTTGTTCTCGGTGGCTCGAGACTTGTTTTTAACGGCGAAATATACAACTACCGCACATTGGCGTCAGAGCTAGGCATAAAAGCGCCCTACTCGGAGGGTGATGTGATACTGTCGGGGCTTGAGCGCTACGGCAGCGACTTTTTATCTAGCCTTAGAGGTATGTATGCCGTCTCATACTATGACGGCCAAAAACTTCTCTTGGCGCGCGATCCGGTGGGCAAAAAACCTCTTTTTTACACACTCCAAAACGGCTCATTAATTTTTGCCAGCGAAATTAAGGCGATACTCCCGCATATAAAAACCAAAAACATCTCCAAAGAGGGGCTAAACTGTTATTTTGGTTTTCTCTCGACGCTTGCTCCGCATACGATATACAATGGTATATACAAACTTCATCCAGGCGAAATGCTTGAGTTTGACGGGATGCAAATCATAAAAAGTAGGTTCGCCGCACCCTTCTCTCCTGTCCGCCATATGAGCAAGGAGGAGGCTGTATCTGGGAGTAGGAAGCTGTTTTTTGAGAGCCTCGGGCTGCGGCTGAATGCGGATGTGGAGATAGGCTCACTGCTTTCGGGCGGATTTGATAGCGCACTTGTGCTTGCCGCCGCCACAAAGGTGCATGGCAAGAAGCTTCGCACATTTACGGTCGGATATGACGGATTTAACTCTTACGACGAGCGCGCCGCAGCAAGGGAGAGTGCCGAGATATACGGCTCCAAGCATACAGAGTTTGTATTTACAAAAAGCGATTTTTTTGCATCTATAGAGCGTTTTTTGGGCTACATGGACGAGCCTCTTAACGACCCAGCTTCGCTGCCTCTTGATTTTTTGATGCGCAACATTAGAGAGAGTGGTGTCAAGTGCGTACTAAGCGGCGAAGGGAGTGATGAGCAGTACTATGGCTATCATAAATATTTGGAATATGCCAAGTTTGAGGCTATCAAAAGCGCACCGTACAAAGGGTGGCTCAAAAACTACTTTGAGGCGAACGTAGCGTATAACAAGGAGTGGGAGTTGTTTTTGCGGGCATTCAAAGATGAGCCCGTATACCGTGGATATGGCGAAAACTTCTTAGATTCGCAAAGGGATAGGCTGCTCCTTCAAAACTCTATTGATTCGATGGGGCTTTTGGAAGAAGCGATAAGAGAGTTTGAGGAGAGCGGCGGCGGCGACTTCTGGAGATGGGCTAGCGTGGTGGATTTGCGGATGTGGCTGGATGAAGTGCTGCTGCACAAAGTTGACAGGGTCTCGATGGCAAACGGCGTGGAGGTGAGAGCGCCTTTTCTTGATAGCGAATTCGTTGCCCACTCCCTGTCTATCCCTAGCGAATACAAGTTGCCGTCGTCGCCGAAGTCATTTCTCAAAGAGGCTTTCGCCGACATACTGCACCCCTCCATCATCTCTCGCCGTAAGAAGGGGTTTAGCTATCCTTTTATGGAGTGGCTGCGTGAGAGCGGAGATCTGGGCGTAGTTCGCCGCATAGCTAGCGAGACTGGGCTGTTTGATATGAAAAGCATAGAGTTTTATCTAAAACCGAGAAAAGACAAAGGCTTTCGCCATCACCTCTGGGGAGTGTATATCTTTAGTCGTTGGTATGAAAAGAGGTTTTTGTAAAATAAAAAATATAAGATAAAATAAAACAAAAAACTAACGGTTTAAAAAAATGACCAAGGAAAATATACTCCAAACGCTAAAAGAGCTAAAACCAAAATACGAGGCGGAGGGCTTTGAGATACTGGGGATTTTTGGCTCATACGCCAGAGACGAGGCGACGGAAAGTAGCGATGTGTTGTAAGCTTCCCCAACCTCAGTACCACTTTCAACTTAGTGTTTTAGATATAAGCC
>JAEMQC010000057.1 GCA_022758985.1 Campylobacteraceae bacterium | reverse complement strand
TTGCTATGTAGCTTCTAATTTTTTCGTCAAATATCTCCGCCCCACCGCCAGGCATCGAGTCTACGCCGCTTTCGGCCATCTCTTCGAGCACCGCTTCGTACGGCATATTTTCAAGCTCGGATAGGAAGTTTACCTCGGCCGCCGTCATCGCTTTTACGTGCAGGTGCGGATATGCGCTCTTTATGGCTCCAAAAAGCTTTTTATAGTAGCCAAGCCCCATTTTTGGGTTATGGGCGCCGACAATATGCACCTCCGTAATCTCGTCTGCTTGGCAAGACAAGTCGGAGAGTATCTCGTCTATACCTAGTTCATACGGATTTGGATTTTTACGGCTTGCCGAGAATGCGCAAAATTTGCATACGTCTTTGCAGATATTTGTCGGATTGATATGTTTGTTGGAATTAAAAAACAGCTTGTCACCATGCGCCCGGCGTCTTATTTTGTCGGCTGCGGCGCCAAGTTCTAGTACGTTTTGCTCATATAGTTTCGTCATATTTTCTAACATGGGATGTTTTCTTTACCTACCAATCTTTTTATCTCTTCGCATTTAAAACCAGCTTTTAGCCTATCTTCTACGTTTACGAACTCTTTAGGCTTTGTGGAGTTTGGCAGTACGCTTTCGACTATCTCAAAGTAGCGGCTTTCGTCTACTCCATCTTTTTCGCATGCGTAGTAAAACCACTTCGTCCCCTTTTTTACGTGGTCTATCTCGTCTCTTAATATGACGGACAGAGCGTCTAATATCTCTTTAGCCGTTTCATCTTTTAGTTTTGCTATCTTGGCGGTCATCTTCTTGTTGGCGTCGAGTCCGCCGGCTTCCAAAAATCTAGGAATAGCGGCCATCCGCTTGATGAGCGTGTCGCTTTTGCGGCATGCTTCAAACAAAGAGGGGTGTACCGTAAAGTCTCCGTATTTTGCCCCGACTTTGTTTAAAAGCCTCTCCAACATCAAAAAGTGTTCGCACTCCTCTGCCGCAACTTCAAGCCAATCGAAATAAAACTCTTTCGGTAGACCTCGAAATGAGTAGCATGCGTCAAGCCCCAAATCTATCGCACTATACTCGATATGAGTTATCGCATGCAAAAATACCGCTTTGCCCTCATCGGTATCTAGTTTTCGCCTGCGTCTTACCTCGGTCGGTCTAGCTATTTCGCAAAGAGCGGCGTATGAAGGTTTTTGCTGTACGTTGACGATGCCGTCTTTGGTAAAATCTTCAAACTCTCCGGCTTTGAATCTATCAAAAAGCGCCAACGTCTTTTCGGTCTTAATTTTTGGCTCGCTCTCCTCTAGGGCATCCCAGACGAGTCCAAAAAAATCGGCAGCCATCTATTATCTCGCCGCCAGTTCGGTGAGCGCCGCCACGGTAGTATCGAACGGTATATGTTCGTTTTTATCTTGTCTTAGGAAGTTTTCGATGCTCTCCTTTTTTTCTATTGCCTCGTCTATCTCAGGGTCGCTTCCCTTTTGGTAAGCCCCTATTCTGATAAGTACTTCATTCTCTTTTAGCGTGGCATATAGTCTGCGAAATTTAAATGCGGCGGCTCTGTGCTCTTTGGTGACTATGTCGTTCATTAGCCTGGATGCGGAGTTTAGAATATTTATCGGCGGGTAGATCCCAAAGTCGGTAAGACTTCTATCAAGCACGAAGTGGCCATCAAGGATAGAGCGGGACTGGTCGGCTATCGGATCAGACATATCGTCCCCTTCGACAAGTATAGTAAAAAACGCCGTAATGGAGCCTTTGCCTTCCTCTTTTCCGGCCCTCTCCATCAGCTGCGGTAGTAGCGAGAGAGTGGACGGCGGATACCCTTTTGTGGTAGGAGGCTCACCCAGCGCAAGTCCGATTTCACGCTGCGCCATCGCAAACCTGGTCACGGAGTCCATCATAAATAAAACGTCCAGCCCCTGCTCTTTGAAGTACTCGGCTACGCTCATTGCCGCAAATGCCCCATACTTTCGCATCAAAGCCGAGTCGTCCGAGGTTGCTACGACTATGACCGTGTTTGTCAGGTCTCCGCCTAGATTTTTCTCGATAAACTCCGGCACCTCTCTGCCCCTCTCTCCGATTAGCGCTACGACTTTTATCTGTGCGCTGCACCCTTCCACTATCATCCCCATCAGCGTCGACTTACCAACGCCGGAGCCGGCGAATATACCGAGCTTTTGCCCTTTGCCGCAAGTGAGCAGTCCGTCTATCGTCTTGACGCCGACCGAGAATACCTCATCTATAAGCCCTCTTTTCATAGCTGCGACAGGCGGGCGGATGACGCTCATCATTTCGTTTAGCTCTATCTCGCCCTTGCCGTCTATCGGCCGCATGAGAGGATTTACCACTCGCCCGAGCAACCCTTCCCCAACCGGGATTTTTAGTCCGGTCTCGGAGGCGTAAACACGGTCTCCTATCTTAAAACCCTCGACGAAGCCAAAAGGCGAAATGCTAAATTTGCTCTCATCCAGAGCCGTCACCATCCCGAGGCTCTCATTTTTATCTTCTACCGATGAGACCCGTACGATATCGCCCACGCTCGGCCTTAGTCCTACCGCTTCGAAGTTTGTAGCGTTGACTTTTGTGATGACGGCGAAAGCCGGAGAGAGGTTGATCTTCTCCAGCTTTGATTTTAGCGAGCTAAGAGGCATTAAAACCTATTGCCCCCATGTGTATTAATGATTGAGTAGAACTCCTCTCTCGTCTTCGCATCTTTCAAAAACGCTCCCCTAAGCGCAGAAGTCGTCGTCGAGGCGTGCATCTTCTCTACGCCTCTCATCTCCATACACATATGTCTTGCCGATACTACGACCCCTACGCCTAGCGGATTGATGACATCCATTAGGGCATCGGCTATCTGCTCGGTAAGTTTTTCCTGGATTTGTAGACGTCTTGCAAATATATCTACGACCCTCGGTATTTTGGAGAGACCGACTACTTTGCCATTTGGTATGTATGCTACGTGCACACGTCCGAAAAACGGCAATATATGGTGCTCGCACATCGAATAAAACTCAATGTCGCGCACCACTACCATCTCGGAGCTGCTACTCTCAAATAGTGCGTCGTTTAGCGCATCTTTCGGATTTTTTTCGTATCCGCCAAATATATATTCATACGCCTTTGCCACCCTGTGCGGAGTCTTGACAAGCCCCTCTCTCTCAGGGTCTTCGCCTATGAGGGTTAGAACCTCGGTTATCAGCCCTTCCATTTTCTCTTTTTTGTGACTCAAAAATATCCTTTGCTAATCGTTGCCGAAATTTTAAGCTCTATAATCTTTATTTTTATGTAAATATAGCACAAATATGGAGTGTTTTGAAAGCCGTAACAATAAAGTAATTTTTGATAAAATCAGCCTATTTTTAACAAAAAATTTTAACCCCAAGGAAATATATGAAGTTATCTTGCGAGAAAAAAAATAGCGCAAACGGAAAAATAGAAGTTAAAGTTTCTAAGGATATTTTGGACGCAAAAGCAAAAAAAATAGCTGCAAATATCGCTAAAAACGTCAAAGTAGACGGCTTTAGAAAAGGTAAAGTGCCTGCGAACGTAGTAGAAAAAAGATACGGCGAAAAAATACAAGAAGACGCTAGACAAGAGGTAATTACGGAAGCTCTAAACAACGGATTAAAAGAACTTGGTGTAGAGCAAAAAGACCTAGTCGGTCAGCCGCTTGTTACAAGATTTGAAGAAAAAGAGGGTGGTATTGAAGCGGAAATCAGCTTCTCTATGAGACCGGAAATAGCATTTGACAAAATAGAAGAGCTAATCCCCGACTTCAAAGAGGTAGAGGTGGAGGAAAGAGAGCTTCTTGAGAGAATAGAAAACATGGCAAAAGCTATGGCTCCGCTTGAGAGTTACGAAGGCAATAGAATGTGCAAAAAAGGGGACTTCCTTACAATAGATTTTGTAGGCACTATCGACGGCGTAGAGTTTGCAGGCGGAAAAGCGGACGATATGGTTATCGAGCTTGGCGGCGGCAGATTCTTGCCTGATTTTGAAAAAAATCTTGAAAATATGAAAATCGGCGACGAAAAAGAGTTCGAACTTGTTTTCCCGGAGGATTATGGCAACAAGGAGCTTGCTGGTAAAACAGCCGTATTTAAGGTAAAACTAAAAGGCATCCAAGTAAAACCAGAGATTACCATTGACGAAGAGCTTGCGAAAAAGATGATGCCAGAAGACCCTGAAGCAACTCTTGAAAAACTAAAAACTATTATAGAAGAACAACTAAAAAGCGAAAAAACTACAAAGCTGTTTACGGACGAGCTAAAGCCACAACTAATCGAAGCGCTTGTCGGAAAATACAACTTCGACCTTCCTGATATGATAGTAGAACAGGAAATGGATCTAATGTTTAGAGGCAAAGTCGGCGCTATGAGCGAAGAAGAGCTAATGGCTCTAAAAGATGCTGAAGATAAAGTAAAAGCAATGAGAGAAGAGATGAGAGCCGAAGCAGAAAAAAGCGTAAAAGCTACATTCCTTATCGACGAGCTTGCCAGAAAAGAGGGTATTACTGTAAACGATAACGAGCTTGTTCAGGCTATATTCTACGAAGCGATGGGTATGGGAGCTGAGCCTAAAGCTATGCTTGAGTACTATCAAAAACAAGGTCTTCTGCCAGCGATCAAAATGGCGATGATAGAAGACAAACTTTTGACTCATCTACTAAACAAAAAAAAGGCGGATAAATAAAAATGAGTTACATACCGTTTGTTGTTGAGCGAACCGGAAGAGGCGAGCGAAGCTATGATATATACTCCAGACTTTTGAAAGATAGGATTATATTTCTCTCGGGTGAAATCAATGATGCGGTAGCAAGTACCGTTGTCGCACAGCTTCTATTTTTGGAAGCCGAGGCTCCGGATAAGGACATCTTCCTATACATTAACTCACCGGGGGGTGTGGTAACGAGCGGATTTAGTATATTCGACACGATGCAATATATTAGACCGGATGTGTGCACTATTTGCGTAGGGCAAGCCGCTTCTATGGGCGCATTTTTGCTCTCAAGCGGCGCTAAAGGCAAAAGATATGCCCTGCCGCACTCTAGAATTATGATACATCAGCCTCTGGGCGGTGCGCAAGGACAAGCGACGGATATTGCTATCCAGGCAAAAGAGATTCTTAGAATGAAAGATGAGCTAAATTCCATTTTGGCTGCGCAAACTGGTCAAAAACTTGATAAAATAGTTGCAGATACGGAAAGAGACTTTTTTATGGGCGCTGCTGAGGCAAAAGAATATGGACTCATAGATAAAGTGTTAGAAAAAAGCTTTAAATAAAGGCTAGAAATTGCTTATTCAAAAAGCCGGTATAAAACCAAATCCTCAAAGCTCTGGTCTGGGCGGGTATGGCGGCGGGCTTCAAAAGCCAACTCCTGTCAAAAGCGGCGGTAGCGCACTTGAGCAGTTCGCCGCAGAGATACTCGCAAAGCTTCAAGAAGAGGGGCTTCCGCCGATTCCTAGCTATTATGAGCTCTACTTCGAGACGATGTTGCAAGATAAGCCTTTTGATTTTAGAAAAGAGGTGGCTGAACAGCTAAGTTCGCAAGATA
>JAEMQC010000081.1 GCA_022758985.1 Campylobacteraceae bacterium | reverse complement strand
GCAAAAACCAGTTTAAAAAGGTTATTTCATAAAATCAGCCCTTAAAAAATCTATAATATCGCCGTTTCCGGTTAGCTCGGCTACGTCAGCTGCGCTTAATCCTTCATTGTTCTTTGCGCTTTTGTCGGCGCCTTTAGATATCAGAAGTTTTACGAGCGGAAGGTTTTCTTTCCATACGGCCAGCATTAGCGGGGTTTTGCCGGATGCGTCTTTGGCGTTTACGTCGGCGCCTTTTTCTATCAAAATAGATGCGATTTCGAGTTTTTGCTCCCATACCGATAGCATCAAAATAGTTTTGTTGCCCGCTATGCTTGCGTTTGCATTATCGCTATCCGATATAAGCGTCTTTAGTTTGGCGGCGTCGCCTTTTTTTATCGTCTCTATTACTTCATATGACGGCTCCGCCCCAAAGAGCGAAGCGGCAAATGCGGCAAGCAGGGCTATTTTTCTCACACTCTGCCCTTGAATGTCTCGATAAAGCCCAAAATATCCTCCTCTAGCGCCTGAAGCTCCTCTTCGTGAAGCACCTCGTCCGCCATTATCTGCGTGGCTATATTGTACGTGACTATGTCGCTATCTTTCGTAAGCGTCGCAATTTTGTTGTATACGCTAATAGCGCACTGTTCGCCTTTGATGTTTTGCGCTAGCACCTCTAGAACCTGCGGATTTTCCGGAGCATCATAGCCGCATATCGTGTGTGTGAGCCAATCTTTTGGATGAAGTAGCGGCGTTCCACCAAGCTGTATTATCCTGTCGGCGACCATCGTGGCGTGCCTGAGCTCATCCGCAGCGTGCTGTACGAGTTCGGCGATTACCGCTTCTTTCATGATGCCTTTTACTACTTTTGAGCCGACCCAATACTGATAGTGCGCCAACCACTCATCGGCGTAGGCCTTATTAAGAAGCGTTACGATTTCGTCTATATTGCCTTTGACTATACTTTTACCGTAGGTTCCCATAGGTTGCTCCTTTTTTAAATATTCTAAATTATACTCCAAAAAATATCTAAATAGTAAAAATTCCTAAAATTAAAACTCAAATTTTTTAACGGGTAAAATACGTAAAAATTTTAGCTAGGCGGAACATATGGTTTTTACGACCCCTTTCAAACAAAACTCCATCAAAATAATGCTGCTAGGCTCCGGTGAGCTGGGGCGCGAAGTCGCTATAGAGGCTCTTAGGCTCGGATGCGAAGTGGTTGCGGTGGACAAATACGAGAATGCCCCCGCACAGCTTGTAGCTACGAAGTCTTACGCTATAGATATGAAAAACAAAGAGGAGCTGCTTCGCATCATAAGGGCGGAAAATCCGACATATATACTGCCGGAGGTAGAGGCTATCAATATAGACGCACTTTTTGACGCCGAAAAAGAGGGATTTCACGTAATCCCGAATGCAAAAGCTGTAAGCCTAACTATGAACCGCAAGGGGATACGAGAGTTTGCAGCAGTGGAGCTGGGGCTAAAAACAAGTGGGTTCAGGTTTGCCAAAACCATAGAAGAGCTAAAAGCTGCGGCGGATGAGATGGGGTATCCATGCGTCATCAAGCCTGTTATGAGTAGCTCGGGACACGGGCAGAGCGTATGCAAAAGCCCGGATGAAGTGTCGAAATGTTTCGAGCACGCCAAAGAGGCGAGAGGGGACGCTAGCGAGATGATAGTCGAGGAGTTTATCCGTTTTGACTACGAAATCACGCTCCTGACCGCCAGAACTGAAAATGAGATCGTTTTTTGTGAGCCGATAGGACATATCCAAAGAGACGGCGACTACATCTACTCATGGCAGCCGATGGCGATGGTGGGGAGCGCACTAGAGAAGGCAAAACATATAGCAAAGACGGTGACGGACGGACTCGGCGGCAGAGGGATATTCGGCGTTGAGCTGTTTGTCGCCGGAGATGAGGTGTACTTTAGCGAGGTTAGTCCTCGTCCTCATGACACCGGAATGGTTACAATGATTACTCAAAGCGCAAGCGAGTTTGCTCTGCATCTAAGAGCGGTACTAGGGCTACCTCTCTCATATAGATTTTTGACTCCGGGAGCGAGTGCGGCATACAAAGCCAAAGGCGAATCGCACGAGCCAAAATTTGACGTTCCAAATGAACTATTTACCGAGAGCTCAGAGGTAAGAATATTTGGCAAACCGGAGAGCCATGTGGGACGTAGAATGGCAGTCGTGCTTGTGGCAGATGAAAATGCCGAAACTGCAAAAGATAAAGCGGCGAAGCTAGTAGAAAAAATAACGGAACTATAATTTGCTAAAAAGACATTATAAGCTCATAATAGCGATATTTATTTTTCTGCCGCTTGTGGTATTTATAGACAAAGTAGTGTTTTCATATTTAGAGCCAAAGGCCGCAGCGGCCGCCAAAAAGGCCGAGAACGCACAAATGCTATACGGCGCCAAATGCGCAATGTGCCATGGAATAAAAGGGGAGGGAAGCGGAGGATACCCGAAAATCACGGGGTTAACAAAAGAGACCGCACTCTCAAAAATCAAATCCCACAAAGAGGGGATATTCGGCGAAGGCGTACAGCTAAGAGCCGATTTTGCAACGGTTAGCGAAGCGGACAAAGAAGAGATAGCTTCATTCGTAGCAACCCTCAAATAATCCCGAGGTGCTCCAGCAGTATTTTTGAGCCGATCAAAATAAGAACGGCTCCGCCGAATATCTCTGCTTTACTCTCAAGCCTCTCCCCTATCTTGTGTCCGATGACGACCGAGACGGCAGAGATGACGAAAGTCACAACGGCAATAACAAAAGCCGACAAAAATATATTTTGCTCCAAAAACGCTAGCGTCGCTCCGACTGCGAGGGCATCTATGCTGGTGGCGATAGCAAGTACGGTAAGAAGCCTCATTCCAAGCCCAATCTCTTTCTCCTCTTCACTCTCATACAGCCCTTCGTATATCATCTTCGCTCCAAGCCCTGCCAAAATAACAAATGAGATGTAATGGTCATACGCCTCAACCGTCTTTGCGAATGCGAGCGCTACAGCAAAGCCAAGAAGAGGCATAATCCCCTGAAATAATCCAAACATGGCAGAGAGCTTAAGAATAGCCGCCCTGCCTATATTCTTATGTCTGGCTCCTATCGCCATCGATACGGCCGCCGCATCCATGGCGAGTCCGACAGCGATCAAAAATATCTCAATACCGAACATCCTCTCTTATTTGCCGTCCCCGTAGTGCTTGACTAGGTAGTTGATGATGATTTGGCTATCCTCTTTTGAGATAGGCGCTTTAAATTCGTCCACCATTTTTCGCACCGTTCCCGTCCAGTAGGAGCGGTTTCTGTGCTTGCCTTGGTTTAGTACGTATCCGAAGGAGTGGCAAGTCAGGCAGTTTGCAGCTACAACTTCGTAATGGTCTTTTTGCACCATCGGATAGTCGTAATAAGGCATCTCTATCGGTTTGTCCACTTGTGCGAACGCTCCCACGGTCGCAATCGCCGTCAGTAATATAATTTTTTTCATCTTCATCCTCACACTATTCTAACGCTTACGCTATCTACGGCGTTGTATTGGTAGCCGCCGGCATTCCAGCCTATTTCATCGGCTAGCGGCTGTATTTTGCCTATTTTGTTGATGGCTCTCACCATTATCGTCTGCTCACCTTTTGTTTTTGGCTCCCATTCGTATACCCATTTTCTGTAGGCATATTTGCCGAGCTCTTTTTCTAGTCTTGTAGCTCCCCATGTTTTGCCTTTGTCAAGCGAGATCATTACCTCTTTGATGCCGTATCCCTCGTCAAATGCAATACCCTGCACCAAAACCTTTGAGCCTTTTTTGATTAGCGTATTCGGGGTCGGGTAGCCTATGACCGATTTCACTTTCATCACGGCTATCGGTTTTCTTTTGTATTCAAAGTCCATTCCCGGAGTTACGCATTCGCAGTCGTTGTTTGGTACCGTATAGGCAACGTCCATAAAAAACGAGTTTTTGTATTTGTCCATTACGGTTATTTCGGAGAGCATCTTCACCCAACTATCTGAGAAGTGGCCAGGTATTACAAGTCTAAGAGGAAAGCCGTTGAGGTACGGGAGGTCTTCGCCGTTCATTTCGTAGGCTACTATAATATTGTCGTGCAACGCTTCGTCTACCGCCATCTCTCTAAAGAATTTAGGAGTCGCGTCCACGGCAGGTTTTTCAAGACCGTTTACGCCAACCCATGAGGCATTTGGCTTTAGTCCGGCTGCATTCAATAGGTCTTTTAGTCTGACGCCTTTCCATACGGCACACCCCATTGCGCCGTGCTGCCATTGTACGCCGTGTGTCGGATGTGCGTAAAAGCTTCTGCTGTTGCCGCCGCATTGCAGCACCGACACTATCTCTACCGGCTCAAATTTTGATTTAAGGTCGTCTACGCTTAGGCTAAGCGGTTTGTTTACCGTGCCTTTGACCTCTAGTCTAAAGGTGTTTAGATTGACGTATGTAGGAATATCCGGCATATGCCATCTGACGAAAAACTGGTCGTTTGGCGTAATCTCTTTTGTAAAAATATCTCTCGGTGACTCTAGTAGCGGTGGTCTATCCGATATAGTCTTGAGCGGTTTTTTCTGCGGAAACGCTATTATAGGCGGCGTAAAAACATCGCTTGAAGTCGCCGCTTTTTCATCTTTCCCAAAAAGCGAAGCTGCCGTCATAGCGAGTCCCGCACCCAAAAAACCTCTTCTTGTTAGCTTGCTCATTTTATCTCCTTTATATCAATCAGTAAATTATAATTATTTTTCGATTAAAAATCAGATAATCTGATTGATTTATAAATAGTTACTGACCTTGCGCTCTTTTGGGTGCGTAAGGTCAGTAACTATTTGGTGCAAAACGGATAAACCGTCAGCTTCCGTTTTACCTTGCGTCACCATCTCCCTTATCTCATCCTCGCCATACACCTCGGACGGATACAACACCACAAACACCTCGTCGCCCTTTTGCAGATATCCCCTCTCGCCAAACTCCGTGTATCTTGTAGCCCCTATGCTCATTATCATCTCACCAGGATAGCCGCATTCACGAATTAACTCGCCCACATTTTCGAGCGGACCGCCGTCTTTTTGGTTGTTTATCCTATCCACTATCCACTCTAGCAGTTTGTCGTGAAAATAGCTATATGAAGATACCGCAGAGTCTATCCCGTATGCGTGCAGCTCGCCGCCCCGTTTCAAATAACAGGCGATGCGGTAGCCATCCATCACCCCGCCCCTATGGAAGCTATCCACTTTTAGCAACTTCCCAGCTATCCCTTTGGAGTTTGCGCCCCAATTTTTCTTGTCGCTGATTTTCCTAGCGCCTTCACGCCTTATAGAGCAGTCATTATACGCCCCAAACAACTTCGGCTTTAGCTCGGCCACCTTGCCATTATCATACACCACATCACACACCACCGCTACTTCCGGCTCTGCTTGTATGTTGTCATGCTCGTTTGGCATATCTATCTCACAAGACGATAGCGGATAAGTAGCCAAATGACTAGTCGGATGAGCAGGCAGATAAAAAGGAAATATCCCCTTTGGCGCATCCTCCTCAGCGCTCACCACCCCGACAAAATCAGCACTCTCCCCCGC
>JAEMQC010000016.1 GCA_022758985.1 Campylobacteraceae bacterium | reverse complement strand
TTAAATTTTAGGCTTTAAATAAAAAAAGATAACAATATGTTTACAATTTTTTGCCACACCCCATAAACAAAGGGGTTTAATAAAACACGAGAAAGGCTATTATGGGTTATCTTCTGACAATTGACGCCGGCACGGGAAGCGGCAGAGCCGTAATATTTGACGAAAAAGGGAATCAACTAGGGCTTGGGCAAGAGGAGTGGTCCCATCTTGGAGAAGAGGGAGTGGCGGGAGCCATGAATTTTGACTATGTTGGCGGCTGGGAGCTTATATGCAGATGCGTTCAAAAAGCGCTAAACGAAGCCAAAATATGCGGCAGCGACATATCGGCGATTACCTCTACCAGCATGAGAGAGGGTATCGTCCTTTACGATAAAGAGGGCAAAGAGATATGGGCCGTAGCAAATGTAGACTCCAGAGCCGGAGTTGAAGTGGCTTTTTTGAAAAAAGAGTTTGCTGGAGTCGAAGAGGAGTTTTATGCTAGAAGCGGCCAGACGTTTGCACTAGGCGCACTGCCTAGACTCTTATGGCTCAAGAACAACCGTCCCTCTTTGTATGAAAAAGCGGCGCATCTGACGATGATAGATTCTTGGATTTTACAAAAACTAAGCGGTGTATTCGCCTCTGACCCGTCAAATGCGGGCACGACCGGAATATTTGACCTCTCCAAACGAACATGGGCAAAAGAGATGGCCGCAAGAGTCGGCATAAAAGAGGATATATTTCCAGCGATTTTTGAGCCGGGCAAAATAGTCGGCGAAGTGACTAAGAAAGCCGCAAATGAGTGTGGACTAAAAGAGGGAACCCCTGTGGTCATGGGCGGCGGAGACGTGCAGATGGGAAGCGCCGGACTAGGCATCGTAAATAAAAACGAGTGCGCAATACTAGGCGGGACATTTTGGCAGCAGGTCGTAAACATAGAAGACGGCACGGTGGATCCGGCGATGAATCTTCGCATAAACCCGCATGTAATCAGAGGGCTATCGCAGGCAGAGGGAATTACTTTTTTTGCTGGAATGGTTATGAGATGGTTTAGGGATACTCTTGCGAAAACAGAGAGGGATGAGGCCATAAAGGGTGGCATCGACCCTTACGCATACCTCGAAAAACTGGCTCTTGGCGTACCAGCCGGAAGCTATGGAATATTGCCTATTTTTTCGGACTCCATGAAATACGGCAGATGGATACATGCGGCCCCGTCGTTTCTAAACCTGCCTTTTGACGAAAATAGGATGAGTACGGCGGCGCTATTTAGAAGCCTAGAGGAGAATGCCGCAATAGTAAGCGCTATAAACTTGGAGGCCATAAAAAAATTCAGCGACGCAAGCCCTGAGTATATAGTATTTGCCGGCGGGGCGGCAAAAGGGTTTTTGTGGCCGCAGATACTCTCGGACGTTACGGGCATACCGGTAAAAACCCCTGTTGTAAAAGAAGCCACCAGTCTTGGAGCGGCTTTTGCAGCCGGAGCGGGAGTTGGCATATACTCATCCATTGAAGAAGCCGCAAAATCCCTAGTAAAATGGGATAGAGAGTTTGTGCCAAATAGCATAAATAGAGAGATCTACGACGAGTTAAAACAAAATTGGCAAAAAGCGTACGAAAAGATGCTTTTACTACTGGATGAAGGCGTAACTACGCCGATGTGGAAAGCGCCGGGATTATGAGATAATCTGCTAAAATAATAAAAAATAAAACAGGACAATTTGTAATGCTTTTTACGAACGAACACGAACACGAATATAGATTCGGTGATCACGGTCCAAAATATCTTGCGAAGGGTCCGAATATAGACTTTGGCGTCGTCGTAATAACTCCCGGCGAAGAGCATCCGTGTCATGCGCATATAAAGCAAGAGGAGTCTTTTTATGCTCTTGAGGGCGAATGCGAAGTGTGGGTGGACGGCAAGCTGATAGTGTTAAAAGCCGGGGATTACCTACAATGCGGGCCGGGAGAGTCACACTATTTTAGAAACGTAACAGACAAAAATTTCAAATCCGTATTCGTAAAATCGCCTCATTTTAGCGAAAAAGATAGCGTATATATCGACTGGAAACCGGGGCAAGAGTTTAAGAAGTAGCTCTACTTTTTGAGCTTTGCTTGCTCTAGCTCCCAGTATTCTATCGCAAAAATATCTTTTAGGCTTAGACTCTGCCATCCGCCAAGCATCTCAGCTCTTAGCATAGCGTCTACGGTGTGGGATATGATGTCTTTTAGCGCCTTCGCCTCTTTGTCATCTTTTGCGGCGACGAACACCCCTTTGCCCCTTACAACACCCCATCTGGGAGCTTTGTCTAGTATGATTTTTGTGCCGTCGTTATGTGCCTCAAAGTATGAGCCGTACCAATCGGCGTAAGCTTTTATGCTCTGTGCCTCCTCGCCCTCCTCTACTATCACCGCCCTAGGCTTCGTGCGGATGACATGCTCCGGCGTTAGCGGTCCGCCGCATATTATCTCTTCCAAGTTTGCAAGTGAAGCTAGCGTTTTTGCCGATACCGTATCGAGAGTGTATATCTCGACCTCACAACCCCTAAGCGCAGAAATCTCATCTTTTAGTAGAGCTTTTTTTACTTCGCTTGCCAAAAAAGAGTTCTCTATCTGTGCGTTTTGTGCTAGAAAGTCGGAGGCTTTTTTGACTAGGGCAAGCATCTTTTGATAGCTTCTATCGCCGTCGTCGTCAAAACTGAATATACCGTGGTTTAGGAGCACTATCCCCTCTATATCACTCCACTCTCGCCCTTTGACCGCCTCCGCTATCGCTTTGGAGAGGATGAAGCCGGGCATCACATAGTCCACGACTACAACTTTGTCGCCGTAGATTTGCTCTATTAGCTCCCTGCCGTTTGGGGTATTGGAGACCGTCACTACGGCGTCGGCGTGAGTATGGTCGACAAATTTGTACGGAATGATGGCGTGTACGACCGCCTCAATGGATGGAGCCGGAGCGGCTTTGTCCGTCATCCCCTCTTTTTGAAGCCGTACAAGCTCGGAGTCGCTTATGGAGTCCATCTTGGCAATGTCAAGTAGCGCCTCCATGCGCACAGGGGCAAATCCGGCCTCTTCTATCGTGCCGAGATCCCAGCCGCTTCCCTTCACCCACAGTATCCCGTCTATTTTTACCGAAGTGTTGCCTCCACCGTACAACACCAGATTTTCGTCTTGACCTAAAAGTCTAGACGTCCTAACCCTCTCTTTTAAAAGCTCCATTGCGCCCTCTCAAATTTTTTACGTTAGTATAACATCTTAATTGGCACAGCGATTAAGCAAAGCCCAATCTGCCTACATTGGGCGCCAAGCCACATGCAGTGCAACAAAATTGCACAGGCGCAAGCCGAGCACAAAAGCTAGCCGCAAAAATGCAGCAAAAATTAAGAGGTGCAAAATGAGTGAAGGTTTTATGTTTATGTTAGGTTCTTCTATGCTGTTTTTGGCCGTGGGGCTCGCTCTATTCGCACTTTGGATATGGGCAATTATCGACGTCATAAAAAGCGATTTCAAGGATACAACGACAAAGATCATCTGGATAGCGCTACTTATTTTTCTACCGCTACTCGGAGCAGTCATCTATCCTTTTGTGGGCAAAAGCACAAAAAAAGAGATAGTGTAAGCTCCCTCAACCCAGTACCACTTTCAAGTTAGTGTTTTAGATATAAGCCGATAGGCTTTTATAAAAAACACAAATTTGGATAAGCTCAGCTTGGAAATAAAAAAGCAGCGTTTGAAGTAGATGGTGGAGGTGGGGGGAATCGAACCCCCGTCCAAAACCTTCATTGTCTTGGCTTCTACATGTTTAGTACGATTGATTTGGTAGTCTTGTCGGTGGGCACAACCGCACAAGGCCGGACCCGACAAAACAGGCTAAAATCTCGCCAAAGTCGCCAGCCTCGGGCTTTCTTTAGCTATCCGTCAAAGTGTTATGCCTCTAGGCGGCCGGACGGCAAGGCCGAAAAGAGACACGCCCGTTATATTTTTACTTAGGCTGCTAGTGCAGCTGCAGGGCGGAAAGATGCATTGTTTGCATTTATTTGTTGCGAGCTATTTTTACGGCGCACTCAAGCCGACATGCGACCAAGACTCAGACGATCCTGTCGAAACCAAGTCACCCCCATAAAGAAAGTGTGCAATTATATCGTAATTTTGTTAGCAAATATTAATTCTGCCGCCTTGTGCGGCTTTGCTCTTGAGGGCGTTTTATTGAATGGTTATCTTGCTAGGAATTTTTAGAATTTTTGGAGGTATAGGAGACAGCTGTGCCGCATTGCCTTCTAGCTCCTTGCGCCAGCCGTTGAATACGTCGCTGATGGATAGCATCCAGTTAACAAAGTCGTTTGTAGCAGGACCCCTGGATGCCCTAGCCTCCTCTAGCACCGATTCTACAAGCTCGGAGGCTTTGTTCATTCTATCCAGCTTCATAAAGCCTGATGCAGACTTGATATTGTGAAATATACGAAACAGCTCGCCGACGTTGCGCTCATAAATCTCCGGTTTTTCAAGACCTAGAGCCAGCCCCTCCATCTCATCGCACATGAGTCCGTAATGCCCGACAAACTCGTCTATAATGTCATAATCTATATCTGCTTTTAGCTGTAAATCGTCTATTATTCCCATGAGGATATTCTATATAGTTTTGCTTTTATAGAAGTTAAGCGGCAAGTGGTATTTTTTGGGGCATATTATTGCGAATTTATAATGCTTGCAAATAAGAAATGCGCTATAATCAAGACCCTTTAACCATGGCATTTTGAGAGGTGGGCCGTGAAGATAAGTATCAAAACTTTCAATATCGCCGTTTATGTTTTTGTAGCATTCTTGATTGTATGCTGCATAGACATACTGCACAACAAAATAATTACGGAAACTCTATTTTTTCTACTGTTTGCCCTCTTTTGGTTTTTTATCAGAAAAGAGGTTTTAACCCCGATAAAAAAAGTAAGCGAATACACACTAAGCAGAGACGTCAAAATACCGGAATCAATATTTTCAGAGATTACGACGCTTAAAAACGGAGTCAAAAGAGCCTTTGACGAAATGGATTCGATACATAACAATCTACAAGAACTAATAAAAGCCGAAACCGCAAGATACGAAAAAACAAGCAGCTTCTTGCAAAAGCTTTTTAACAATATGCAAAACGGCATTCTTATCCACGACCTTGACGGCAACATAATAGACGTCAACGATACGACCCTCAAAATGTATGCATGCGAAAACAAAGAGAAGATGCTAAAGCTCAAAATAATAGACATCTCCACCCCCAACAACCCGATAGACGAGCTGGGCAAAATATGGGAAAACGTCCTCTCCGGGCAAGAGCAAGAGTTTGAGTGGGAGTGCAAAAGACAAGATGACACCGTGTTTTACGCCAAGGTATACCTGACCAAAGTAGATATGGACGACGGCGCTTTCATACTCGCCAACATCACGGATATCACGGAAATCAAAAAACAAAACGCTCTGGTTAAATCAATTATAGACTTGCAAGAAAATATGGTCGCCCTAGCTAGTAATAATCAGCTTTTAGCATACAACGAAAGCTTTGCCAACTATTTTTGCTTTGAAAACATAGCGCAAGCAAACACCCACTTCCACTGCATAAAAGGGCTATTTTTTGAAGCGGCGCCCCTATCGTGCAATATGGCATCTTGCAAATTCGGCAAAAAAATCCGCAAAGAGGGCAATAAGCTCATCTGCAAAAGCATAAACGCCAAAAAAGAGATATATCTCATAACCACAAATAGAATTCAAGACGAAAACAAATACATAGTTTCATTGACCGAGATAACGGATATAGA
>JAEMQC010000120.1 GCA_022758985.1 Campylobacteraceae bacterium | reverse complement strand
GGCTTTGTTCAGAGGGTTCAATTGCACTTCTTGTGTTATAATTTTCATGAAACAGAAAAGGATTTGAAATGCCGTCTTTATAGATAACTGAGAGTCAAATAGTAAATCTAATATCACAGCTAGACCTCGGTAGCTTGGAGAAAGTGCGAAAAGCTATCGTCAAACAAGAGCTATATTTCAAAAAATTTAAAAAAGTGCCTATCAAAGAAGTAGTAAGCGATTTTAAGGCGGAAGGCTACAGTGAAGGCTTTTTGGCAGACCTTGAAAACGGACTTAAAAAGAGTAGAATTTACAAAAAATGACGGTTTTGGAACTGAGCGATGAGCAAAAAGAGTATCTCAAAAATCATCAGTTAGCCAAAAAATACGAAAAAGCTAAGTCACTTTTTGAAGAGAATCCGTTTCATCCATCGCTTAATATGGAACTTTTGTAGCCAAAACATAGACTCTTATACTCTTTTTTGCATCGACAGAAAATACAGAGCTATTTTTGCGTATGTTGAGACGGAAACTATAGAGATAATAGCAATAACAAACCATTACAAATAGGGGCAACAGTTGGTAAAAGTAGAATTTCTAGGCCCTATCGGGCTTGAGGATATACAGATAGAGGCGGCGACGCTTGCGGAACTGGGCGTAAAACTGCAAGAAAAAGAGGAGCTAAAGCCGTGGCTGGCAAACTCCGCCATAGCAGTCAACGACACTCTCGTAAATGACAAAAATATGACCTTAAAAGACGGCGACAAAGTATCGATACTTCCTCCGGTGTGCGGCGGATGAAAGAGCTATCGCTTTTTGAGGGTCCTCTCGATGTCGAAGCCATATTCAACGGATGGCACGAGGAGTACAAGAACAAAAACATGGGTGCATTCATCACATTTGTAGGCATCGTACGGGATGAAGACGGCATCGAGGGGCTGAGTTTTGATATATACGAGCCAATCTTAAACTCTTGGTTTGATGCGTGGCAGGCAAAAGCAAAGACGCAAAATGCCACGATACTAATGGCGCACTCCAAGGGAGACGTGCCGCTGCACAAAAGCAGCTATATAGCCGCCGTACTTAGCCCAAAACGCAAAGTTGCACTGGCTCTTATCAATGATTTCGTGGAGGACTTTAAAGCCAAGGCTCCTATTTGGAAATACGACATAAAAGGCGGCAAGCGCATATACGCAGACGATAGAAGTACCGCGCTTCCGGCGGCAGGACTGCTGGCATAATGGAGAGTTTGGCGCAGTTTTTCGTAGAGATAGTAAATGAGTGGGGCTACATCGGGATTTTCGTACTTATGACATTGGAGAGCACCGTATTTCCGATACCAAGCGAGCTTGTGATGATACCGGCAGGATATCTAGCACACCAAGGGGAGCTAAGCGCTGCGCTTAGCGTCATAGCGGGAACGGCGGGAAGCCTAGCGGGAGCGATGATAAACTACATAGTCTCAAGACGCTACGGCAGAAGCTTTTTGTGGAACCACGGCAAAAAAATCCTCGTATCTAGAAGAAGGCTTGCACAGATGGACTACTTCTTTCGCAGATACGGCGAGGTTACGACGTTCCTAGGTCGCCTCATTCCCGTCGCCCGCCACTATATCTCCATACCGGCAGGACTAGCCAAGATGAGGCTATGGCGATTTATGCTATTTACTTCGCTTGGCGCATTCGTCTGGATGGTCGTACTGACGGCGCTCGGATATTTCATAGGCAACAATATAGACGAAATCAAAAAATATACGCACCTCTTCGGATACGCAGCGATAGCGGCGGCGGTAATAATAACCGTATACTACTACTTTGGCAAAAAGAAAAAAATTGCAAAAAACTGACGAACTCTACGCAAAAGCGGCGGCGGCATTTGATACGGGGGATTACAAAGCCGCCAAAAAGTGGGCGAACGAATGCCTAAAAGTCGACAAAAAAGAGTTTAGAAGCCTAAATTTGCTCGGCGTATTACTGGCAAACGAAGGAAAACTGGAAGCCGCTGCAAACGCATACCAAAAATCACTAGAAGCAAATCCTAGAAATCCGCAGACGCTAAACAATCTAGCAAACACATACGCCAAAAATAGCGACTTAGAAAACGCACTCAAATACTATAAAAAAGCGATAGAGGTGGACGGCTCCTTCATAATTGCAAGGTACAATATGGCAAAAGCGCTAGTCGAGCTAAAAAGATACGAAGAGGCTGCCGATGAAGCCCTAAAGTGCCTCGAACAAGACGCAGGTTTTTTAAAGGCCTATCTGACCGTAGGCATCTGCCTAAAGGAGCAAAACAGATTTGAAGAGGCAAAGGAAGCTTACAAAAGAGCGCTGCAAGATCCAGATAGCGTCGTCGATGCGCTAATAAACCTCGGTACGCTGGCAAAAGATGAAAAAAACTTCGCCGAATCAGAAATCTATCTACGAAAGGCAGTAGAGATTGATCCAAATAGCGCTCTTGGATTTAACAATCTAGGCGTTACCCTACAAGCGGCAAAAAAGTACGGGGAGGCGCTGGAGGCGTTCTTTAGAGCCATAGCCATCTTGCCTAGCGAAACATCTTTTTCCAATCTCGCTACTCTTCTTATGGAAATCGGGGAGTATCAAAAAGCAAAAGGTGCGATACTAAAAGCGCTCGAAATAAATCCAAAAAGTGTGCAGGCATACGTAAATTACGGCGTACTGCTCAAGTGGACGGGAGAGTACGAAGAGAGTGCGAAAGCTTTCATACATGCAATAGAGCTTGATGCAACCAACATGCCGGCAAAAGTAAACCTCGGAATACTGCTAATGCTTTTTGGCGATTATCGGCAAGGCTTGGCGCTATACGAAGCGAGAGAAAAACCAACCATAATATGTGACAGGCCGCTATGGAACAAAGAGCTGCTTGATGGCAAAACAATACTCATATACCACGAGCAAGGGTTTGGAGATACGATCAATTTCGCAAGACTACTCACAAACGAAGCGTTTAAAGGCGCAAAGATAATATTTTCGCCGCAAGACGCCCTTCAAAGCCTATTCAAAAACTCTACATTGCCGTGCGTCACGATGAATCATAACGAAATAGAGACGCAAAATCCGCACTTCGACTACCACACGACGCTAATTAGCCTACTGCAGCTGCTAGACATAAATAAAGACAACATCCCCTCAACCGTCCCATATATCAAAGACGACGGTAAAAAAGTAGAGTATTTCAAAGACAAACTACCCAAAGACAAACTAAAAATAGGCATAGTATGGCAAGGCAACAAGCAGTATGTCGGCGATGCGAAGCGTTCCGTATCGGCAAGCTCTTTTGCCATTTTCAAAGACGATAGAATATCGTTCGTATCGCTTCAAAAAGAGTTTGAAAAAGAGGATTTGGCACAGCTAAAAGAGTCGCTAGCAATCCTCGATTTTAGCTCAGACATAGTTGATTTTTCGGATACATCTGCGCTTATAGAGTGCCTAGATATGGTGATTACGGTGGATACGTCCGTAGCCCATCTGGCGGCGACGAAAAATAAACCGACATGGATACTGCTACCGCTCTCTCCCGACTGGAGATGGGGGCTTTGGGGCGAGAGTACGCCCTGGTACGGCTCGGCAAGACTCTTTAGACAAACACCGGAGGGCTGGGATGAGCTCTTTAGGAGAGTAAAAAACGAACTTCAAAAAATCTTGCAATAAGCAATATTTTTAAACATACACCTTTCTTTTGTCTAAAATTTTCGCATGATTTTGGACGAAAAACTGGAAATTCTATCGGACGCCGCAAAATACGATTCATCCTGCTCCTCCTCGGGCTCGGACAGACCTGTGCAAAGAGACGGAATAGGCAACGGAGCGCTTGGCGGCATCTGCCACTCCTTTAGCGCCGATGGACGGTGTATCAGCCTGCTAAAAGTCCTGCTTACAAACCACTGCGTATTCGATTGCGCCTACTGCAAAAACAGAAGCTCCAACGACATCAAAAGGACCGCCTTCGCCCCAGAGGAGCTAGCACGCCTCACGATAGAGTTTTACAAGCGAAACTACATAGAGGGGCTGTTTCTAAGTTCCGGCATCGTCAAAAACGCCGACCATACGATGGAGCTGATGCTTCGGTGTATACGGCTGCTTAGAAACGAGTATAGGTTTGGCGGCTATATACATCTAAAGCTAATTCCCGGTGCATCGAACGAACTAGTACTACAAGCCGCAAAACTAGCCGACAGGGTAAGCTCAAACATAGAAACGCCGAGCGAACATAGCCTAAAACTACTAGCGCCGCAAAAGAGTAAACAAAGCGTCCTAACCCCGCTAGCCCTAGCTAGAGAGACAAATATTTCGATGTCTACGCAGATGATAATAGGAGCGACGCCAGAGAGCGACCTCGATATAGTGAGGCTATCCGAGAGCCTGTATAAAAAGAGGTTTTTGAAACGTGTCTACTACTCTGCATATATTCCCATCAACTACGACAAGAGGCTGCCGGTACCCCTGAATTTCAAACCGCCACTACTACGAGAACATAGGCTATATCAAGCGGACTGGCTACTTCGTTTTTATGGATTTGCCTCCTCTGAGATACTGGATGAGAGCGCTCCGTTTTTGGATGAGAGGCTAGACCCAAAAAGTGCATGGGCTATCCGCAACATTCATCTTTTCCCGGTAGACGTCAACCGTGCCGGTTACGAAGAGCTGATAAAGGTACCGGGGGTGGGGCTTGCCGGAGCAAAAAAAATCATAGAGGCGAGACGCTTTAAAAAACTTGGGCTAGATGAGCTAAAAACACTTCGCATACAAACCAAAAAATGCAGATTTTTTATCGTCGCCAAAGACCACTTCCCGTATGAACCGCCGCAAGAGAAGATATATACGGCGTTAGCAAACACGGAGGCTAAGACGAATACGATAAATCTATTTTCACTAAACGGGGAGGCTATATGACTACGGCGGTATTTGACGGGAGTTTTGATGGGTTATTGAAGTTGTCAGCTTTTTTGCATACGAGCGGACTTTATTTTGACGAGGTATCCGACATAGAGGACAACAGCTCCCTTTTTAGCGAAAATATATATGCACAAGGCGACGAGCCGATAGATACAAAAAAACTAGACTTACAGAAGCTAAAAACCGTTTTTCTAGCCAACGACAAGGCTACGTACAAAACGATAGTCCGCCACTACTTCGAAGCAACAGAAGGCAGATACACAATGGAAACGAACGCCAAACTAAACGAACTGGAGCATCTGGTAAGACGGGAGGCTCACAAATATACCGGATTTACAAGATTTGAGATGACAGATGTCGGATTTTTCGCCCGCATAGCGCCAAAACACGACATACTACCTCTTATCGCCCCGCACTTTCATGATAGATTCAAGGATGAGAGAGTGATATTCGACGAAAATAGGCAGGTGGCGGCGCTAATAAACAAGCAAGGATACAAACTCGTCTTAGCAACAATAGAGAGTTTCGAAAAATGCGAAGAGGAAAAAAGATTTGAAGGGTTGTGGAAAAAGTTTTTCGAGAGCGTATCGATAAAAGAACGGACAAACAAACAACTTCAACAAAGCTTTGTACCGCTAAGGTATAGAAAATTTATGGGCGAATTTTCTTCTTCAATATATACGCCACAAGCAGAAGCGTTATCGCATTTGCCGCTATAACTGGGCTGGAACCTATCATAAGGCCGTATATCAGCCATAAGAATATACCCACAAACAACATAGAAAAAAGACCGAGAGACAGATCTTCGGTTTTTTGTGTCTTATATACTTTAATTGCCTGCGGCACGAACGCAGCAGTCGTCAAGAACGCCGCCGCAAATCCCAAAATATCCGTCATCGACTATTTAAGAGTGGCTATATACT
>JAEMQC010000022.1 GCA_022758985.1 Campylobacteraceae bacterium | reverse complement strand
TATACCGCCAAAGGGCTCTCTTTTTATTGCTTTTATGAGTTCGTTAATTCTCTTTAGCTTCTTTTTGTCGTTTTCTTGCCAATACAGATAATCAGCCCACGCCTCTTCGGCAAAAACGAGTTTCACTATATATCCAGCTCTTTTTCTATGCCTTTGCCTGCCCGCAAGGCTTCTATGGCGCTGTTTAGTCTGATAGCATTGTTGACGCTTTGCATCAGATACGCCGTCTCTTCGTATGAGCGGAAATCCTCTTCGGACATTATGACCGCATTTGCGCCATTGCGTCTTGTGATGAGGACTGGGGTATGATTTTCAACCGCTTGCTCTATCGTCTTTGCAAACTCTGCCCTTGCGGTGGTGAAATTAACAGCTGTCATCAAAAACTCCTTTGATAATATGTACAGATTATAGTACATCAAAAAGTATAAGTCAATATATTGAGACGGAATCCAATATGCAAATAAGTAAAGCACAAACCAACCAAGGAGATTACAATGGCAGTATTTATCAATGAAGAATGCATCAACTGTGCAGCCTGTGCCGACGAGTGCCCAAACGGAGCAATAGTAGACAATGACAAAAACCCTAGCGGCGCTGATATATTTTTTGTTCTTGAAAACAAATGTACGGAGTGCGACGGCGGCGAACTGGCTTGCGTATCGGTATGCCCAAGCGATGCAATACACAAAAGATAGAAGAGCAGCTAGCTGCGAGGGCTGTCTGCCGAAGACCTAATTTGCGGCTTTGCCGGAAATTAGATAATTATTAAAATAAAAGGCTACTTTGCCTACAATCCGGATAAAAAAACGGAGAATAAAATATGAGAATAGCAATACCGGTACACAACGAAAGTCTAAAAATATTTAAAAATGCAGGGCATACGCCGTTTTTTGCGGTGTATGAGATGGTCGGCAGCGGTATGTTCAAAAGCTTCAAGCTAGTAGAGCTTAGAGCAAACCCGAGAATAAACGCAGACCATGAGCATGAATGTGAAGACGCTCACGGCAAATGCCACCACGAAGGCGACGCCGAAGAGCACAAAAACGACCATAGAATAATGGCCGAAATCGTAAAAGATTGCGAAATACTAGGTGTCGACAAGGCTTGCAAAAATACAAAAATAGTATTTGAAGAGGCTGGCATAAAAGTCATAGCCGTTCACGGATGCGAGAAGGCTGACGATATGTTAAGAGAGCTTTCCAAAAAAATCTAGGAGTCTTGTCATGGACGAGCTACAAGTCTGTTCTTTTTGCGGTAAAAGCCGCCAAGAGGTCAAAAAAATGTTCTCCGTCGAAAATATCGCTATTTGCAACGAGTGCATAGAGACTTGCCATGCCGTCCTAGACAAAGAGAGACTCAAAGAGGAAAAGGCAATATTTCAAAAGGGACTTCCAAAGCCCGCCCAGATAGTAAAATTCCTAGACGGTTACTGCATAGGTCAGGAGAGAGCCAAAATGACGCTAGCCGTCGCCCTATACAACCACTACAAACGAATCGAAAAGCCTACCTATAGAGGCGTCGAAATCGAAAAAAGCAACATACTGCTTATAGGTCCTACCGGAAGCGGCAAAACATTGCTGGCAAAAAGCCTTGCCAAAATCATGAACGTTCCTTTTGCCATAGCGGACGCTACGGCGCTAACAGAGGCCGGATACGTCGGCGAGGATGTGGAGAGCATACTTTCACGCCTTCTTGCCGCTGCGAATTTTGATTTGGAGCTTGCAAAACGAGGTATCGTTTACATCGACGAAATAGACAAAATAGCTCGCAAATCAGAGAGCGCAATCAGCGGTAGAGATGTCTCGGGCGAGGGCGTACAACAAGGGCTTCTCAAAATCTTAGAGGGCGCCGAGGTATATGTGCCGGTAAAGGGAAGTCGCAAGAACTCTACGACGGAGACCGTGCTATTTGATACTACACACGTACTTTTCATCTGCGGCGGAGCGTTTGTCGGGCTTCGCGGCGAAGAGGTCAAAAAAGAGACTAAAATGGGCTTTTTGAAAAAAGAGGAAGAGGTAGAAGAGAGCGAGATAGAGCCAAAAGAGATCATAAAATATGGCATTATTCCGGAATTTATAGGCAGACTTCCAGTCATAGCCGAGCTAAAACCGCTCTCGATCGAAGATTTGGTCAAAATCCTAAAAGAGCCCAAAAACGCCCTTATCAAACAATACAAAGCGCTTTTCGAGTTTGACGGCATAGAGCTGGAGTTTGACGACGAGGCGATAGAAGAGATAGCCAAAAAAGCGTACGAGTCGAAAGTAGGCGCAAGGGGACTAAGAGGGATTATAGAAAAACTGATGTTGCCTCTTGAATTTGAAGCGCCCTCAGACGATGCGCTACAAAAAATAATTATCACAAAAGAGTTCATAAACGGCGGCAAGCCGATCTTGGTAAAGGAAGAGGCAAAGAAGGAGGCCTAGAGTTTAGTCTGGCTTCTTATCCAAGCGAGGAACGGCTCGTGTCCGGCGTCTATTTTGATGCCGACAAGCGCAGGAACTTCATATGAGTGAAGCGACAAAACCGTCGATTTTAGCTCTTCAAATAGCTCTTTGCAGCTCTTCATAAGCACGACGGCTTCAATCTCTTCGCACAACTCTCCTTTCCATTCATACATAGAAATTGCGCCCTCTATTATATTTGCGCAAGCAATTAGCTTTTTTTCCAAAAGAGCGGCGGCTATTTTTTTCGCCTCGTCTCTATTTTTTACCGTCATATAGACAACCATTTCGCTCACGGCAGATAAACCTTCTCCAAAGGCTCCTCTTTGGGTTCGGATAGGTAAAAGCCCTGCGCATAGTCGATACCCATCTCTTTTACCTTATCAAGTACCTCTTTGGAGTGAACGAATTCTGCTACAGTCTTAATACCGAGTTTTTTGGCAAAGCCAACTATCGTCTCAACTATCACCTCAGAGTTTTTATCCTCGTTTATATTCCTAATCAGCGTACCGTCTATCTTTAGATAATCTACGTTTAGCTTTAAGATGCGCTCGAAGTTTGAATATCCTGTACCAAAATCATCCACCGCAACCTCGGCGCCGAATTTTTTTACCTCCGATATAAAATGCGAAACCTCTTCGTAGTTTTCTATACCGTCCGACTCTAAAAGCTCGAAGATAATCTTGCATTTTCCGCTTGCCTGGGTCAGTTTTTTCAAAATAAACTCTTTGATTTCAAGGGAGAGAATATCCTCGGTCGATATATTTATGGAGACCGCATATTTAGAGTTTTCAAATTTTTTAAAAGAGCTTGAAATGACGCTTTTTGTTATGGAGTGATACAGCTTCGCTTTTTTCGATATTTCAAGGAAAAAGAGCGGGGATATGGCGGTACCGCTCGGTTCTATTAGCCTCACAAGGGCTTCATACTTCTCTATCTTGCCGCTTTTTGTATCGACTATAGGCTGATAGTACGTCGCAATCCTATCTTCCGCAATCGCCTCTCTTAGCTTCGCGCTCCATTTGATATTATTCTCATACTCTTTTGCAATCTCCATTTGTCTATCGTATACCAAATATAAAATACGCTTCTTTTTTGCCTCTTTAAGCGCCATATCGGCATGCTCCAAAATACCGTCTTTATCAAACGAGGCGCCGGCCGTAAGAGAGATTAGGATTTTGTTATCTTGATAGTATATGGGCTCTTTTGCAAAAGAGGCTACCAGCTTCTCCATTTTGTCTTCGCTCTGGTATTTTCCGGCTTCGTTGCCCACTATCGCAAACTCATCTGCCGATAGTTTATACAGCTTTAATCTTTTTGGAAGCTTCTCTTTTATTTTCTTGGCAAGAGCGGCAAGCACGAAGTCCCCCACCGCAAAGCCGTAGAGGTCGTTTATCTCCTTAAATGAGTCTATATCTATCAGCACCACAAACGGCTTATCCATTTCATCTAAATCTTCTTTTAAAGAAAATCTATTCGGAAGTCCGGTTATGGAATCAAAATATAGCCTCTCTATTAGATCGGCTTCATTTTTCGCTATACGATCCATCAATACGCCAAACGCATATCTAAGAACAGCAAATATTCCGATTAGCACGGGAAGAGAGAAGAATACGGCCTTGAATATCGAGCTTCTGGTCTGCTCTATATCGGAAGTGATATTGAGAGCAAAAAGCATCTTTGCCACTAGCCTGCCCTTGTAATCGGTTATATTGTATTCAGATAGGTTCATAATCTTGTTGTCTATATCAAGAGAGGGTTTTGAAAAGTTAAAATCCATAGGTATCTTCTCAAAAAACGGGTCATTGTAGGTAATCAGGCTAAAGTTGCCTATCTTGTGTTTGTCTTCTCTCTTTTCAAACTCCTCCATAGCGGCGCTATCAAATAAAATAGCCGTTTTCGCATTCAGATAGTCGTCAAGCCTATTTTGAAGCGTCTTTGCGTCTACGCCTATATGAAAAAATCCTATATACTCCCCGTTATAAAACATCGGAGCCAGATAGACGAAGCTAAGTCCATAAAGGGTAGGCTCAAACGAATATATAGGTTTGTGCTGCGTATTTATCTCGGCTATAATCGGTCGCTTCGCAGAGAGGTTGTCTCCAAACTTCTGCGGCTCTTGCATACGAAGGAAGTGGACATTATCCTTTCCGATAAAAGCCATCAGCTTAAAGTGGTCTTTATACTCTTCATAAAAAGGTTTTGTTAATTCGTATAGTTTTTGCCTATCTCCTTTGGCGAAAGCCTCTTTTATTTTGTCACTACCGACTACGATATTCGCTTTTGCTTCAAGCTCTGAGCCTATATCCTTCATTATCACTTTATATATAAGCGATGCGTATCTTTGTTGCAGCTCAAGCTTCGAATCGAGATGCCTATACTCATCAAGCGCCTTCATAGAAGTAAACGCAACGACGAGCACTGTAGTGACAATCATAACGACAAGCGTAGCCTTAGTGACAATACTCAACTCTAATCCACTTTTAAATTATTTAGATTTTTTATATAACAACTTTTAAGTGTAAAGTGAATATTCTATTACAAATTAGCTGTACAATTATCACACAAAAAACGCACAAAGGGGGCAAAAATGTTCGGCTCTAGTATATCATCGATGAAAGCCCATTCTACTTGGATGGACGTAAATGCCAATAATGTTGCAAACGTAAACAGTGACAAGTTCAAAAGCGTAGATACAAAACTGCAAGAGGGACAAGAAAATAACCCAAAAGCGGTTTTAAGAGAGAATGAGAGGGTGGCTGCCGAGAATAGAAGCAATACCGATCTGGCAAAAGAGCTTACAGATCAGATACCTATAGAAAAAGGGTTTGGAGTTAACGCCAAAGTCGTAAAGACCAAAGATGAGATGCTTGGAACTTTGATGGATATAAAAAGCTAAGAGAGAAAGCCTCTCTTAGTAGAGTTTTTACTCTCTTGGTTTTTTAGGAAGAGCGAAATCTATTTTTAGTCTTCTTCCCATAAACTCTTGACCGTCTAGCTCATCTTTAGATTTTTTAGCAGCCGCAGATTCTGCGAACTCTACAAAACCGAAACCTTTTTTGATTCCGTCTTTTTCGATAAGCCTAACTTTTGCTACCTCGCCAAACTCTCCAAATAGTGACTCTAGGTCTTCTTTAGAAGCTTTGTAATTCAGATTGCCGACATAAAGGGTATTAAGTTCACCCATTGAGATTTCCTTGTGATTTTGAAGTTTCCTTCGAGACGCTATGGGTAAAACGGAGATTTTGAACGCATAGGTAACGAAGCTGTAGATATTCTATAATAAAAAAAATAAAAACGAAGCTTAAATTTTAGGCTTTAAATAAAAAAAGATAACAATATGTTTACAATTTTTTGCTACACCCCATAAACAAAGGGGGTTAATAAAACACGAGAAAGGCCATTATGGGTTATCTTCTGACAATTGACGCCGGCACGGGAAGCG
>JAEMQC010000131.1 GCA_022758985.1 Campylobacteraceae bacterium | reverse complement strand
GTAGAGCGATTTAATGGTAGAATATCAGAACTCTTGATAGCAACGCAATTTATCAGCCAAGAGCAGCTGGAAGAGAAACTATGCGAGTATCTTAACCTGTACAATCATCACATTGCACAAAAGAACCCTGGGCATATTAGCCCAGCGGCAAAACTCAAGGAGTGGCAGAAAACCCATCCTGAGTTATTTGTTAAAAAAGTTTACAATCAATCGAGAGCTGACAATAGAGAAGTTTAAATTATGGTTTTTTAATGAAAAAGTCCAGTGTTAAATTTGCGGAACTAGTAGATTTGTTTGCCGAACTCCCTACCGTAGGCCGAAAAAGCGCCTTTAAGATAGCCTATCACCTCCTATTTGAAGACAACTTCAAAGCTGTCAAGCTCTCTCATCTTATCGAGGAAGCGGTAAGAGAGGTGCGAAAGTGCGACGTATGCGGCAATATAACGGAAGATGAGATCTGCTATATATGCGCCGACGAGGAGAGGGACGCCAGAAGGCTATGCGTGGTTGCGAGCGCCAAAGATATTTTCTCGTTAGAGCTTAGCGGCGGATATAACGGCAAATACTTTGTATTTGAAGAGCTAAAGGCCACCACCGTAGAGAAGCTGGAAGAGTGCGTAAAAGACGGAGTGGAAGAGGTGATTTTCGCTTTTACCCCATCCGTTGAGAGTGACGGGCTTATCGTTTACCTGGAAGATAGACTCTCTTCTTATAGTGTGAGCTTTACGAAGATAGCCCACGGTGTGCCGACTGGCGTGTCGTTTGAAAACATCGATACCGTTTCGCTAGCCCGTGCAATAGAGTCTAGGGTAAAAGCCTAAAGCTCGCCTCTTAAATCTCCGATAAGAGAGCCGTTTTTAATATGGTTTTTCGCCGTGTCGAATCCGGCAAATATTCTAACTAGCTTCTGGTCAAATCCGTCGTTTTTGGCTTTTAACGCCTTGTCGTTAGGCGTTTTCTTTTGCTCATCCTTTTTTGCAAACATCGAGGCTGCTTTTGAGATTGCGTCTCCTGTGGATTCATAATACTCTTTTATAGCTGCGGATACGGCAAGCATAGATGCCGTACCTTCTTTTAGCTTTGTTAGGTTTTGCTCCGCCGCCGCTATGTCGGCATTTAGCGTAGAGTTTGCGAATTTTTGCGCATCTTCCAGGGAGGCCGGGTTTTTGTCTGCCTCATAAGCGGCTAGTTTCGCCTCAAACGTCTTTATGGAGCCGCTTAGGGTTACCATCGATTTTGAGGCGTTTGCCGCTAGCGTAGTCATCTTCGCTCCAAATCCGGCGGCGGAGGATATCTGTCCGGCATACGGGATTGGCATTAGTTTGATAAAAAAAGAGGCTTGCGAGGCGGCGTTTATATATTTGGAGTAGTCGGCTACGTATTCGTTTAGGAATGTTATGTATGAAGACATCTCCTGATATTCGTTTTTGAAGGCTAAAAGAGAGTTTTTAGCATTTTGGAGTTCTCTTAGCTCCCTTGCCTCTAGCCTCTCTTTATCAAAGCAGTTTTTTTGCGCTATAGGCGCCTGTGTCGTAGTAGTAGCACACCCCGTAAACAAAAGCGCCGCAGCTAGTGTTGATAATGCTATTTTCTTCATCTGTTGCTCCCGTTACTATTTTTTAGATTTTCTTTTTTGGCTACAAGTAGGTAGACCTCGCCCTTTGATGCCGTCTGCCCGGCATAAAAGAGCGCCTCTTCGCCTTCACCGAAATAAATGTCGACCCTGCCGCCGCCCCTGATGGCTCCTCCGGTATCTTGTATCATGAAGAACTTCTCAAAAGGCTCTCTTTCAGTTTTTGGCACTACGGCTAGGCCGTTAAGTTTTTTCGGTACCTCGGTTTTGATGTAGCATAATGCACCTCTGGGCAGGAGTTCGCTATCCATAGCCACGCTTTCCTTGGCCGTCAAGGCTACGCTTATGTTGCCGAATATTCCGGGCTCTTTGTTGATTTTGAAAAAGACGAAGCTTTTGTTTTTGTTTAGCACGTAGTCGCGCATCGTCTCGTTGGAGTCCAAAAACTCTTTTATCGTCTGCATATTGATTTTTGAAGGCTCTATCAGCTTCTCTTCATATACTATTTTACCGATAGAGGTGTATGGATGACCGTTTTTGCCGGCATATCCTACGTAGTATTTTTTGCCATCGATCTCTATGATGCCGGAGCCTTGCACTTCCAAGAGAAACGCCTCTACTTTATTGTCTAGATACAAAAGAGGTTTCTCTTTTAGAGCGCCTTTTTCTATCTCCTCCCTCGTGTAGTAAGGCACTAGTTTTCTATCTTCGATCTTGCCTGCTATGTCTCGCACCGAGTTTGCGACAGGAAACTGTTTTAGATCCACGGTTATAAGATCTTTTGGCAGAGGGTAAAGAGGGGCGTTGTATTTTTCGCTTCTCGTAAACGACCCCTTGAGTATGGGCGTATAATAGCCCGTGATAAGAGAGGAGTTTTTATCGTTTTTGCTCTCATATACAAGGAACTCTTCATCCAGTTTTTTCAAAAATTCTTTTTTTGGAAGCTTGGAAATATCCTTGAATATCCTTAGAGACTCGGCCATCTCTTTTGCTGTGTAGTTTTGGTCGTAGAAATTGAAATTGGCCTCTTTTTTGCTCATCTTCTCATAGTATCCGATCGAGCGATCAAGAGCCTGATAAAAACTGTTTGTGGGCGCATATTTGACGATTTCTGAAGGTTTTTTATCCGACTTTTGAAGCGGCGGTACTTTTTTCTCTTCCGGTTTTACAATCTCCTCTTTTGGCTTTGGCGCCACTTCTTTTACGGCGCATCCCGCAAGAAATAGAATAGAAAGCGATAAGAGCAAAATCCTCATTTTTTTATTACCTTCTCGTCAAATAATACGCACTGCATACCGCTGCTCTGATATACCACAAGGCTAGGCATGGGCTTGCTTTTAAAGCCGTGTGCTTTGCAGCCGTAGGGTCTTTGCGGCTCGTATGTTACAAAAAAATATTTGCATTTATAGCAGTTAACTTTTTGCATTTACTCTCTTTGCTAGAGTTTTTTCTGGAGCGACATCAAACTCCGACACCTCTACCCACTCGCTCTCTTGCTTCTTGTCAAACGACACTTTGTTAAAATACTCATCAAAGCCCGCTACTCCAGAATCCTCCACGTGTACCAGTAGCGGCGTTTTGAGATTTTTTCTAAACTCGTAGTTTTTTTTGGCGACTATCTCGCTTATTTGGTGGAGTCTCTCTTTTGATATGTTGCCGTTTACGTCTATTTTCAGCTTTGCGGCCGGGGTGTTGTCCCTTTTTGAATAGATGAACGGATGGATGTGCGTCAGCGGCATAGCTTCCAGATTTTTTACCGCCTCGCTCCATATCTCTTTGCTCTCCCCGGGAAAACCCACTATATAGTCGGTACCGATGGCAAAACCCATTTTTGAGAGCTTCTCGAATAACCTCAAATCGTCCTCAAATCTATTGAGCCTATTCATCTTTCTTAGCATCTCGTTTGAGCTGTGCTGCAAAGCTATATGCAGGTGCTTTGCGAATAGTTCGCTAGACACCACGTCCAAAAACTCCTCATCTATCTGCGACGGCTCTACGCTACCGAGCCTCACTCTTTTTGCTAGTCCCAAATCAATGATGCTTTTTATCAGTTTTGAGAGGCTCGTTTTCTCGTCACGGTAGCTTCCGACGTTTGTGCCGGTAAGTATAAACTCGCTAAATCCGCGCTCGGCAAGTACTTCTATCTGGCGTATGACGGTGCGTGCAGGGATGCTTCTGCTCTCTCCTCTTACCGATGGGATGATGCAGTAGCTACAGCCAAAATCGCACCCCTCTTGTATCTTGATAAACGCCTTCGTCTTACCTTCGAAGTTTGTAACTATCGTCTCGTCTATATAGTTTTTGTCGCCTTGTACGAACAGCCTCTCTTTGGCTTCAAAAAAAGAGGTTATTTTGTTTTTCTCGGAGTGTGAGAACACAAGGTCTATGTTTCCGGCGTCAAATAGCTTTTTGCCTTCCGTCTGCACGGCGCATCCGGTGAATAGTATCTTTGCGTCCGGTTTTCTATTTTTTACTCTCGAGACGTACTGTCTTACCCCGGCGTCTGCGCCGTTGGTTACCGTGCACGAATTGATTACTACAATGTCGGCTTCGTCCTCGTTATGCGCTACAGAGTATGCACCTATGTGCTCTATCATTACTTGCGTGTCGAACATATTGGTGCGGCAGCCGAATGTCTTAAAATATACTTTTTTCATAAGTTTTAAATTTCTCTATTTTTTTGCTATCAAAAATCCGGAGGCGATTATAAGCCCCATTCCCAAAAAGCCAAATACTGTAGGCCACGCCTCTCCTATAAGAAGCCCCAGTAGTACGCCAAACAGTACGGTGGAGTAGCTGACTGTACTAACTATCCCGGCTTTAGCGTAAAAATAAGCCTTCGTCATGAGTATCTGACCGAACGCCGATAGCACTCCTATAAACAAAAGAGGCACATACTCTATATCGGTCGGAGCCGTAAAGCTTCGTATTATCTCACCATCCCCGGCATACGAGGAAGAGAGCATAAGCAAGAGCGGTAAGAAAGTACCGAATATCATAAAGGAGAGCACTACGAACCTATGGTCGAAGTCATCCCTTATGCGCCTGATCGTCGTATAGGCGAGCGCTGCGCAAAAGCCGCCGAAGATTCCGACGATGTTTGCGTAGGCGAACCCGGCGCCTTTATCTATGCCGATAGCTAACACCCCGCAAAAGCCTAGTATCAGGGCGGCTATTTTTGGCGGACTAAGCCTTTCGTTCAGCAGCAAAAAGCCGATAAGCGCACTAAAAAGCGGCTCCGTTTTGGATATCGTCATCGCATCCGCAAGATGCACGAGCGTAACGTTGTAAAAAAAGGCTATCAGCGCTACCGTGCCTATAAATCCCCGAAACAGCAGCAGATGCAGTTTGGATGCGTTAAACTTGTGCGTAAACGTAAAGCCAAAAACAAACAGCAGTACGACAAGTCCTATGGCGTTTCTAAAAAATGTTATCTCTAAAGGGCCTAGCCTCGATACCAACTTTGCACACATCGCAACTATCGAAAAAAGCAGCGACGCGAAAAGCATATAAAGGACGGCTTTTTGTTCTTTTGTTATTATCACAAAAGCAATTTTACTAAAAAACTGTTTTGAGAGAAGGAGAGTGTTTGAGAAAATACTATTATGAAGAGTTCGTATCAGATATGGCGGCACTTGCAGACAAGGTCTTGTCATTTGGGGCTGATGGGATACTGTTTGTTGCCCGCGGCGGTGCTACTATGGCGCATTTTTTGGCTATGAGGCTCGGAGTTTGCAATATGTATGCGCTAAACGCCCACTCCTATGACGGACAAACGAAGCTTGGCTCTCCAATAATAAAAGAGTTGCCAAATATTAAAGGGTGCAAAAAAGTCATTATCGCAGATGAGATAGTAGACAGCGGTGAGACGCTAAAAGCCGTACAAGAGGCGTTAAAGGCCGCATACCCAAAAATAGAATTTAAGAGCGTGGCGCTTTTTCAAAGAGAGAACGCCGTAGTACGGGCCGACCATGTCATTCATCTGACGGACGAGTGGGTAGAGTTTTTTTGGGAAAGGGATGGTGGAGAGGCTCAGTAGCTTTTGAGTAAAATATCCCAAACAAAACAAAGCGAGAAAACAATGGCAAAAGACCAAAAAAGAGAAGAGGAAGAAGACGTAACGCTCGAAGAGATGAGCGCCGTACTCCAAGAGATGCTAAGAGCTACGCTATATTTCGCGGGCGTCAAAAAAGCGAAACTTGACGAAGCGGCGGATGTATACTTGGACGCCATCGACGAAGTATTCGGCGAAGATGAAGAGGGAATGCTTGGCGTCGACGAGGTGGTAAAGGTAATAGAGCACCTGAAAAAAAATAATCCGGAGCTGTTTGGTAAATAATGAGGTTATTTCATCTTTCGCATACGGACTTGGACGGCTACGGCTGCCAGTTCGTA
>JAEMQC010000145.1 GCA_022758985.1 Campylobacteraceae bacterium | reverse complement strand
TTATGGGATTATATAAAATGGCGGAGTCGCAGGGATTATCTGCGTCCACCTCTATCTGCACTTTTTTTATCCCGGTTTTTAGTGTTTTGGCGTCCTCTGTCTCTTTGGCCTGCAGTGTTCGTGCCGCGTTCGCCTTTGTTTGCACTCCTGCTGCCGCCTCTTTGTATCGGCTCCGCTTTTATGTTTGGATCCGGTTCGAATCCTTCTATTATGCGCTTTTCAAGCTCTTTTTTGATTAGCTTTTCTATTGCCCTCAAATATTCCGCTTCATCCACGCATACTAGCGAAAGCGCCTCTCCTTCGCATCCGGCGCGACCGGTTCTACCTATCCTGTGCACGTAATCTTCCGGGATATTCGGCAGCTCGAAGTTTACAACGTGCGGCAACGCGTCTATGTCTATCCCTCTTGCGGCTATATCTGTGGCTACGAGCACCTTGACGACCCCTTTTTTGAAATCGTCAAGAGCTTTGGTTCTGGCGGCCTGGCTTTTGTTGCCGTGTATGGCGGCCGAGCTTATTTTGCATTTTTGGAGGTATTCGCTTAGTTTGTTTGCGCCGTGCTTTGTTCTTGTGAAGACAAGCACCTGTTCCCATCTATTTTTTGCTATCAGTTGACCAAGTAGGGCGCTTTTTCTTTTGCAGTCGACCAGGATTACGCTCTGCTTGACCAGTTCGCTGGAGGTATTGCGCCTAGCCACCTCTATCTCCGCCGGGTTTTTGAGTAGGCTGTTCGCCAGCGTTTTTATCTCATCCGAGTATGTAGCCGAAAATAGTAGGTTTTGTCTTTTTTTCGGCAGCAGGGCGATTACCTTGCGTATATCCTTGATAAAGCCCATATCCAGCATTCTGTCGGCTTCGTCTAGTATGAATATCTCCACCGCCGACAAATCTATCGTTTGTTGCCCTGCGTGGTCTAGGAGTCGTCCAGGCGTTGCTATTAAGATGTCTACGCCGTTTTTTAGTGCCGCTATCTGCGGATTTATGCCCACTCCGCCGAAAACAACCGTGCTTTTAAGCGAAAGGTATTTCCCGTATGTTTTTACGCTCTCTCCCACCTGTGAGGCCAACTCTCTTGTAGGGGTAAGGATAAGCGCGCGAATGCGTCTTTTTTGTTTTGCGGGCGGCGTTTTTGCAAGCAGCTGTAGTGTCGGTAGCATAAATCCGGCTGTTTTGCCGGTGCCGGTTTGCGCTCCGGCTAATATATCGCGTCCATCCAATATTGCTGGAATAGCCTCGGCTTGTACTGGGGTGGGCTTTTCGTAGCCTTCGTCTTTTACGGCTTTTAGTATATTTGTGGATAGTTTTAGGTCTGAGAATAACATATGGGTTTCCTTATTTTTGGGGAGGCGGTAGAAAAGTGGCGACCGAAGCCGCCTTAGTGGTTACTTGTTATACGCTTTTATTGCGTCGTCAAGAATCTTGGTAGCAGACTCTAGTCCTTCAAAACCTTTTACCTTTACCCATTTGTTAGGCTCAAGCATTTTGTATGTTTCAAAAAAGTTTTTGATTCTATCTACCGTGATTTGCGGCAAATCGTCGATTGATTTGATGTTTTCATATCTCGGGTCTAGTTTTTTGACAGGTACGGCAAGCAGTTTTTCATCCATACCGCTTTCATCTTCCATGATAAGTACGCCGATAAGTCTACATTTGATTACGCATCCTGCTTGAAGCGGGTATTCGTTTAGCACAAGTACGTCCGCAGGGTCGCCGTCGTTACTTAGCGTGTTTGGCACAAAGCCGTAGTTTGCAGGGTAGAACATCGCAGAGTACATTACTCTGTCTACTACTACCGCGCCGCTATCTTTGTCTATTTCGTATTTTATGTTACTACCGTAAGGTATTTCGATAACGGCGTTTATGCCGTCTGGGTTACTGCCCACTTCTATTTTTGATAGATCCATATTTTGCCTCTCCTGCTAAAATTGATATGTAATTTTAGCATTAAGAGGCTTTCAGAGGAGGTTTTATCTACCGCCTCTACCGCCGCCGCCTCTCATGGAGCCGCCTCTGCCTTGACCCATTCCGCTGCCGTCTTTCAATCTTTGCTGACCCCCGAGACCTTGCCCATTTGCGTTTTGTCCGGATCCAGGAGTTATATTTTCAGGCTTGCCCATATATTTGGCGCGCTCCTCTACCGGGAGTTTTTGGAGTTTTTCTTGGTATGCCTTTTGGAACTGTTCCCTCTCTTCGGCCTGCACACGCCCTCTCATCTGATTCATCTCTTCGATGCTCATCTGGCTATAGTCGGCCGCAAAAAGAGCGGCCTGGGAGATTACTGAAGCTAGCAATAGAAGCTTTTTCATATTATTACCCCTTATTTTAAATATAGGCTATGATAATGCAGATTTGTTAATTATTAGTTAAAACTGTATCAGCCCGTTCATCGGCGAACTTGCCGAGGCGTACGGTTTTTTGGCTATACGTCCAGCCAAAAAGCCCATTCTTCCGGCTATTACCGCATATTTCATCGCCTCGGCCATTTTTACCGGGTCTTTTGCCTGCGCTATCGCAGTATTGGTAAGTACGGCGTCCGCTCCAAGCTCCATCGCTATCGCCGCGTCAGACGCGCATCCGACGCCGGCGTCTACGATGACGGGAACTTTGATTGCCTCTTTGATAAATACGATGTTGTATCTGTTTTGGATTCCAAGGCCGCTTCCTATCGGCGCCGCAAGAGGCATTACGGCTGCAGCCCCGGCGTTTTCTAGGCGTTTTGCCATTATCGGGTCGTCGTTCGTATAGGCAAATACCGTAAACCCTTCTTTGGCTAGTACTTCCGTTGCGGCCAGCGTCTCTATAACGTCAGGATATAGCGTCTTGTCGTAGTCCCCTATACACTCTAGTTTTACCGTAGTAATCCCGGTAGCCTCCCTTACTAGGCGAAATAGAGTTATTGCCTCTTCTGCAGTCTTGCATCCGGCAGAGTTTGGCAGGAGTTTCACATCCGTATCTTTGAAATAATCCATCAAGTTTTCTTCATCTTTGTTCATGATGTTTACGCGTCTGACCGCTACCGTTATCATCTCACTCCCACTCGCCAGTGTCGCTTCTCTCGTGGTCTTAAAATCCGGATATTTGCCGCTCCCTACGATTAGGCGGCTTTTTAGCTCTAGTTGTCCTACTTTTAGTATATCGCTCATAATCTATCCCTCGCTGATTTGCTAAGTTAATTGTATTAAAAGACGGTTTATGTCTTAAATTTTTTGATGTCTAAAACTTTTAAAATGGCTGTTGGATAAAGGTCGTGCTCTTTTTCGTGAACTCTCGCCGTGTATGTCTCAAGCGTGTCGCTATCTAATATCGGCACGCACTCTTGCGCCACTATCTCTCCGCTATCCATCTCTGTTGTGACGAAATGGACGCTCACCCCGCCTACTTTCATACCGCTAAGAAAACTCTCCTTGATGCCGTCTTTGCCTTTAAAAAGAGGAAGAAGCGACGGATGTATATTTACGGCCTTGATATTTTCCGTAAAGATTGGTGTTAGCAGCCTCATAAAGCCGGCTAGTACTGTCAGATCTGGGTTATACTCTTTGATTTTCGCTACCAGCGCTTTGTCGAAAGCCTCTCTGCTACCAAAATCGGTATGCGGCAAAATCTCTACCGTAATACCGAATTTTTTTGCTATCTCTATACCCGGAGCTTCTTTGTTGTTGGTTATGGCCGCTACGACATCGACCTTTTGGCCGTGCAGTTTTTCTATTATGCTTTTCATGTTGGAGCCGCGTCCGCTAAAGAGAATGACTATTTTTTTTAGAGCCATTTTAGTCCGTCAAGCAAATCTTCTATCGTCATCGAGTAGTCTGCGCCTTTGTATGAGGATGCGCTAAGCGCTATTGCCAAAGAGCCGGTTTTTGCGGCTTCTAGGGCGCTATATCCTTGCGCCATCAAAGATGCGATCACTCCAGCCAGCGCATCTCCACTACCGCCTTTTGCGAGTGCGGCCGTACCGTACGGCATTACGAATATATCGCCGTTATGTGCTATTAGCGTGTTGGCGCCTTTGAGTAGTAGCGTTTTATCTTTGTGCCTCTCGGTAAAACGCCTAGCAAAACCAAATCTGTCCGATTGTATTTCGTCTACAAAAACATCTATATTTTCGGTAATCTTTAAAAGAGATGCGAACTCTTTTGGATGCGGGGTAAGAACCATTTTTTTATCAAGCGCCAAAATCGTTTTTAGACACTCTTTTTTGAACAGGTCGGCGTCTATGACGAGGTTTTTTGAGTTTTCGGCTATCTCTACTATCTCTTTGTCGTCAAAAGCGACGCCAAGCCCCTGTCCCATCAAAACGGTGGCTTGTTTGCTCGGTATTGTATTTGAGAATATTACCTGCGGCTCCAAAACCATACTGTCTCTAGCGATTATACTCACAAGCCCGGCTCCAAATCTAAGCGCCGCTTTGGCTGCTATAATCGAAGCTCCTATCATTTCGCCGCCGACGATAAACAGATGTCCGAAATCGCCTTTGTTGCAGTTTTTCTTTTTTCTGTTTGGTAGTTTTATATCTGTTTTTTGAAGTAGGTATGACGATGGCGCAAAACCTTCAGTGTATTTTTCGCTAGAGAGCCCAAGACCTTTAAGCGCTATCTCTCCGACAAACTCTTTTGCCGCGTCGCTATATAGCGTCTCTTTGTGTGCGCCCAGCGTCACCGTAAAGTCGGCCATAAAAGCCGTATGCTCTTTGCCCATGCGATCCATGACGCCGCTAGGGATGTCGAGCGCTACTTTTGTGGCCTCAAGGTCGTTTAGCGTTTCAACCAATTTTTTTATATCGCCTTCAAGCGGTTTGTTTAGTCCGCTCCCGAAAATCGCATCTATGATCAACTCAAAACCGTAAGGCTCTGATACAAACTCAACCCCCAGCTTTTTGGCTCTATCAAACTGTAGTTTGCATAGTGCGCTTGAAGGCTCTGTGGCTTGCAAGACGCTGCAATGAGGCAGCATTCTAGCTAGCGCCAAGCCGTCGGCGCCGTTGTTGCCTCCGCCTGCTACTATCACTATTTTTTTGCCTATTAACCCTTGCTCTTTTAAAAACTCTTTAACGCCATTTGCCGCATTTTCCATCAGTATCTCTTCGGAGATACCGTATCTTTGGAGGACGGCGTTGTCTTGCTCTTTTAGGTTTTTGTAGAGTGGCAGCACGTTTTAGCCTTTAAAGTTCTCCGAAAACTCCATAAAGCTTTTTAGGAGTTTGCTCTGATATTTTTCTTTGTGAAGAAGTCTAAGCAGTTTTCTTTTAAAAACTAAATTTTTGATTTTCACTTCGAAGAGCTTGCCCTCTTCAAGCTCTTTTTCGACCGCTAATCTAGATAGACATGTAAGCGAGTCGCTTTGTTCGACTATTTTTTTGATTGCCTCGTTGTGCCCTAGCGTCAAGAATATATTGATCTTTGAGAATGAGTCCCCAACCGCTTCTTCAAATATTGCTCTGGTGCCAGAACCCTTCTCTCTTAAAATCCAGTTGTTTGCGGATAGCTCTTCTAGTTTATACTCCTCTTTTTTATATGTTTTTTTATCCGAGGCTACGACAAGCAGCTCATCGTCTCTCCAGTGTTTCGTCTCAAGTTTAGGGTCGTTTACGAAGCCTTCTACGAAGCCTATATCCAAATCGCCGTTGTCTATCATGGAGACTATATCTTTTGTGTTGGCGACTATCAGTTCGCATTTTGCGTCCGGATATTTTTGCATAAAGGCGTAAATCAGCCCGGGCATAATGTAATCGCCTATCGTCTGGCTGGCGCCTATTCTAAGTTTTCCGCTGATGCCGTTTTCCAAAAAGCCATTTTCGAGCTCTTCAAACTCTTTAAGCAAAAGAGTCACTTTTTCAAGCAGTAGTCTGCCGTTCTCGTTTAGTATCAGCTTCTTGTTGCGTCTTTCAAAAAACTTTGTTTTTAGATTTGATTCTAGCTCCTGAAGGGCCATCGATATGGCAGATTGTGATATTCCAAGCGCTTCGGAACTGTTTGTAACGTGTCCTGTCGTTGCAACCTCTTTAAAAATCTCTAGTTGTCGTATAGTAAAGTTCATAGCAAAGCCTCTTGATA
>JAEMQC010000009.1 GCA_022758985.1 Campylobacteraceae bacterium | reverse complement strand
ATCGGACGCTACAAAATAGCCCTCCGACGTTACTATGGATATGGCAGAAGAGCCGCTACTAGAAGAGAAGCAACACTATGAAGAGGAGCTAGAAATAGATAATCTCCCGACTGCGGCAGAAGAAGATGAGCTTGCAGGAATGGGCGATTTCTCATTTGACAACGATGGCGGACTTGAGCTAGATGAAGATGAAATCGGTGGTATTGAAGAAGAGTCTACACAAAGCGATGCGCACATTTTAGACGAAGACGAAGTGAACAAGCTAAAAAATCTATTAGACGAGACTGAAGAGGAAAAGTTGGAAAACGAAGAGTTCGATATGGAAAATGTCAAAATACACAACGACGAACTAGGCTCTTTGACGGAAGAGTCTTTGGCGGAAGCCCTAGGCGTAAATCTTAACAATATGTCATCCCCCGAGAGCGGCGATAATTTAGAAAGCGACCTTGAAGGCGGACTGGATAGTATCACAAACTCGCTGCCTGATATCAAAGATAATACGGTAGCCTCGGCAACGACAAATATTCCGGCAAATGCGATACAGTTAAACCCTAATCAAAGCATTACAATCTCTCTTGATGCGTTAAAAGAGCTTCTGAATATGGCAGATGTAACGATAAACATAACGCTTAGCAAAAAACAATGAGTGGCTCCATTCTCGTAGTATCGGGGCCTAGCGGCTCCGGCAAAACAAGTCTTGCTAAAAAACTGCTAGATATAGTTGCTAATTGCTACTTCTCAATATCAACAACAACCAGAAAACCTAGAGATGGGGAAGAAGACGGCGTCGACTATCACTTTATATCAAAAGATCAATTTTTGTCGGAGATAGACGACGGCTGTTTCTTGGAGTGGGCCGAAGTCCACGGGAATTTTTACGGTACATCGTTTCGCCCGATAGAAAAAGCTTTGGCTGAGAATAAAATAGTAGTGCTCGATATAGACGTGCAAGGTCATAAGACGCTCAGAGAGAAATTTCCAAAACTTGTAACATCCGTTTTTATTACGACAAAAAATATGAGCGTTCTCAAACAAAGACTATCATCCAGAAATACCGAAACCAAGGAAATATTAGAGCAAAGAGTCATCAACGCAATAAGCGAAATGAGATCGATAGGTGAATATGACTACTTCTTAATAAACGACGATTTTAACGAAACTCTAGAAGCGCTAACGGCAATAGCTACCGCTTCTAAATTCAAACAAAGCTTAATCGACAACGACTCATTCATTAAAAGCTGGAAGATATAAAAGAACTTTTTGTATACTTTGGCAATTTAAAAGAAAGGCATTATATGGGTTCATTTAGCATATGGCATTGGGTGGTTGTTCTACTTATCATACTACTTCTATTCGGTGCGAAAAGAATACCAGAGCTTGCAAAAGGTCTAGGAAGCGGTATCAAAAACTTCAAAAATGCGATAAAAGAAGATGAGAATGAAGTCGCAAAAACAGCCGAAGCCAAGCCGGTAGAAACAACCGCTACTGCACAAAATACGCAACAAACGACGACTACGGCTCAAGCCACGGAGCAAAAACCGACAAACACAGACGCAAATAAAGCCTAAAAAGCATTCAATGAAAAAAAGCGTCAAACACCACATCTCCACAAAGTTATCGGAACATAAAATCCCGGAGCTTCAAAAGCCTAAAGAGGCAAGCTTCGGGCATTTTGCATCTCCGGTAGCCTTCTCGCTTGCCAAAGAGCTAAAAAAATCACCGAACCAAATCGCCGCAGAGCTTGCCGAAATACTGCACGATCCGGAGCATTTTGATAGCGTAGAGGCTATAAGCGGGTTTATAAACTTTAAACTCTCTAGCGCATTTTTGGATAAATTTGCCACCCAGACCCTAGAAAAAGGTTTTGATTTTGCAAAACCAAAAGAGATAGACAAAGAAAATATCCTTTTAGAGTTTGTCAGCGCAAATCCTACGGGCCCTCTTCATATCGGGCATGCCAGAGGCGCTATATACGGCGATGCGCTTTTACAGATAGGTAGATATCTCGGGCATAACATAACAAGTGAATATTACGTAAACGATGCCGGAAGACAAGTATATCTGCTTGGCGTCTCTATATACCTAAGAGCAAAAGAGGATATTCTAAAAGAGAGCGTAGAGTATCCGGAAGAGTTCTATAGAGGCGAATATATATATGAACTTGCCGAAGAAGCGGTAAAAGAGTTCGGCAGAGAGGCTTTTGCGAACGAGGATATTATCAATACTCTATCCGTCTGGGGGAAAGACAAGATGATGGTGGAAATACGCCAAAATCTTGATATGGTAGGTATAAAATTCGATAACTTCGTCAGCGAGAAAGAGGTATTTAAAGAGTGGGATAAAGCGAAAGCAAAACTGGATGAACACTCCGCCCTATATGAAAAGGATGGAAAGATTTGGCTTAAAACCACCGAGCATAAAGACGAAAAAGACAGAGTCGTAGTCAGGGAGAACGGCGAACCTACATATCTTGCCGGAGATATTACGTACCACAAAGACAAGTTTGAAAGAGGGTTTGACAGGTACATCAATATTTGGGGCGCAGACCACCACGGCTACATATCGAGAGTGAAATCGGCAATAGAGTTTTTGGGATACGATTCATCAAAACTTGAAGTATTGCTATCTCAGATGGTAGCCTTGTTAAAAGATGGCGAGCCATACAAGATGAGCAAAAGAGCCGGCAACTTCATTCTCATGAAAGACGTTGTAGACGATATCGGTTCCGATGCTCTCAGATTCGTATTTCTATCTAAAAAATCGGATACGCACTTAGAGTTTGACGTCTCCGACCTCAACAAGGAAGATAGTACGAATCCAGTATTTTATATCAACTATGCGCACGCTAGAATTTACTCTTTGTTTGAAAAACGGGGGGTAACTTTTGAATATGCAAAAGGGATAAAGCTGCCACATATGACGGACGACGAAAAAGAGCTTTTGTTTACCGCCATGCTTCTTGGGGACGTTTTAGAAGACGCATTTACAACCAGGGATGTGCAAAAAATTACGGAATATCTCAAGAATCTAGCAAACAAACTTCATAGATTCTATACCGAAAATAGGATTTTGGGCTCTGAGAGGGAAGATGTTTATCTGAAAATATTTGCAGTAGTGGCGCTTGGCCTAAGAGTGGGTTTAAAACTGCTGGGTATCGAAGCTAAGGAAAAGATGCAAAGAGGGGAGTGATTATCCTCTTTTTGCCTCAAACTCTCTCAAAAACTCTTCCAAATTGTATCTTTTTCTATACTCTTCACTCATTAGGTGAACTAAGATATCACCCATATCCACTATAGTCCAATCATCGCTATCGTCAACATTCAAAATAGTCTCACCCTCTTTTTTTAGGGTTTTTTTCATCTCGTCGACTAGCATTAAGGCGTGTTTTGAAGCTATAGAGGTGGCAACCACTACGGCATCTACAAAATATCCGCTATCCGTCAAATCAAAAATCTCTATATTTTCTGCCTTTTTCTCGTCTAGCAAATCTGCTATTTTTTTACATCTCTCTTTAATGGTCATATATTTTTCCTTTTACTATAAAAACTAACTGCGTCATCCCTGATTTCTGACGGCAACATATCGCCGTTTAACGTATTTCTAAAATCGGTAGACGAAAACGGGCAATCCAAAAAAATTGTTTTATACTCGCTTTTTATGCCGCCGTCTCTTGAAATCACAATAGGCGTAACAAGCGACAATAGCTCCTCGCTTCTATGCCATTTTGGCAAATCCAAAAGATTATCGGAGCCTATTATTAAGTAAATTTTATCATAGCTTTGCTTGCCGCCCTTTGCGATTAGCTCTTCTACGGTCTCTATAGTAAAAACCCTCCGCTGCTTTTTTATCTCTACGTCAAGCACTTCTACGTCGCTGTATTTTGAAAATACTTTTTGCAGCCACTCATACCTTTTTTGAGGCGGAGCGTTGTAGTTATCTTTAAACGGATTAATAAATGTCGGCACAATAAAGAGTCTATCTATATCAAGCTCTCTAAAGCATAGTTTTACGGCTTCCTCGTGGCATTTATGCACAGGATCGAAGCTACCCCCAAAAATAGCAAAATTTCCCAATACTGCCCTTTTTTACGGTAATTTTGGCAAAGCGGAGGTTAAATAATATTTTAAACCCATATTCGAGATAATACGAAAGGTATCTATTAAGCTAAATTAACCGCACACAAAGGAGTTTGATTGAAATTAAAATCGATAAAAGAGCTCGACATTACCGGTAAGACGGTTTTTATAAGATGTGATTTTAATGTTCCGACAGACGACTACGGCAACATAACCGACGACAGAAGAATATACTCTACCCTTCCGACGATTAGCTACTGTGTAGACCATGACTGCAAAGTGATTTTAGCAAGCCATTTCGGCAGACCGAAAGCCGGAACTTTTGATGAAAAAAATTCACTAAAACCTGTCGCAAAAAGACTTCACACTCTTCTAAAAAGAGAGATACAGCTTGCATCAGACGTATGTGGAGAAGACGCAACCAAAAAAATATCCGAGCTAAAGGCTGGCGATATTCTTCTTCTTGAAAACCTCAGATTCGAAGAGGGGGAGACCAAAAACGATATAGAGTTCGCAAAAAAACTAGCCAACGGGGTAGATATTTATATCAACGACGCATTCGGCGCCAGCCATAGAGCCCATGCATCCGTAGACGCTCTTCCATCTTTGTTTGCAGAAGATAAAAAAAGCGCCGGATTCTTGCTGCAAAAAGAGGTTGCATACCTAAGAGATGCGCTCGCTACTCCAACAAGACCTTTTGTTGCGGTCGTAGGAGGCAGCAAAGTATCTGGTAAATTAGAGGCTCTGACAAGTCTACTTCCGAAAGTAGATAAGCTAATCATAGGCGGCGGTATGGCGTTTACGTTTTTAAAAGCGCAGGGTTACGGCGTAGGAAAGTCGCTTGTTGAGAGTGAGTTGATCGACGAAGCCAAAAAAATTATGCAAAAAGCAAAAGATTTGGGCGTAAAACTCTATCTTCCGGTTGATATCACGATAGCCGATAAATTTGCTGAAGATGCCAAAGTTGACCAGTGTACGGCTCAGGAAATCCCAGACGGCTGGATGGGGCTTGATATAGGGGATTCATCTATTGAGCTTTTCAAGCTAGCATTAAAAGACGCCAGAACAGTACTTTGGAACGGCCCTATGGGAGTATATGAAATGGATAAGTTCTCAAAAGGAAGCTTCAAGCTCTCTCACTTCCTCGCACAGAGTAGCGCAACTACGATAATAGGCGGTGGCGACACGGCAGACCTCGTACAAAGGGCTGGAGATACCGAAGGGATGACATTTATCTCAACAGGCGGCGGTGCGAGCCTTGAACTGCTAGAGGGCAAAGAACTCCCTGGCGTTAAATCCGTAGAGGCTAAGAGATGATAATAGCCGGGAACTTCAAGGCAAATCATACGAGAGCTAGCACGGCAGAGTATCTGTCTGCGCTAGACTCGCTGTCTGACCAAAAGAAAGAAGAGGATAGTATAGTTATATTCCCTCCTTTTACGGCTCTTGACAACTACAATCTGAAAAACATCAAAATAGGCGCACAAAACGGATACCCGGCAGAAAAAGGCTCTTATACCGGTGAAATATGTCTTGAAGCGCTATCTGAATTTGATATAGACACTATTCTTATCGGTCATTCAGAGAGAAGACATATTCTAAAAGAGCCTCAAGATTTTATAGTCAGAAAATACGAGTTCTTCAAACGCAATAACTTTAATATTTTCTATTGCGTAGGCGAGCCTATAGAGATAAGGCAAAAAGGGATAGAAAGCGTCATGAACTATATTGATAAGCAGCTCGAAAATATAGACGTCGGCTATCAAAATCTCGTCATAGCATATGAGCCGGTATGGGCGATAGGCACGGGACTAACAGCAAGCGTAGAAGACATAGAAGAGGTACATAAAGCCATCAGAGAGAGGGTTGAGACACCAATTCTTTACGGCGGAAGCGTAAACGCATCAAACGCAGCGGATATTTTGAATAGCTCGTTTGTGGACGGCGTACTGGTTGGCGGAGCCAGTCTTGTAGCCGAGGAGTTCTATAAAATTATAAAAGCATCTGCGAATATTTCTTAAAAAGAGGGAAACAATATATGATAATGAAGGGTAA
>JAEMQC010000020.1 GCA_022758985.1 Campylobacteraceae bacterium | reverse complement strand
CATGCTCTAAAATCATGCCGTTTGCCTTTAGATATTCTCTGAATTCATCGGATGCGAGTTTGATAAGATGCGGCAGCATCTCATCTTTTGACCTTGCTACTTTGCAAAAAATAGGAATATTTTTAAAAAAAAGTTTGTGCCAACCTTATAAAAAGTTTAAAATTTCTGCTATAATCCACCAAAAATTTTTAAGGGCTAATGTAAATGAGAATTTTGGTGGTTGAAAACGAAACCGCATTAAACAAAACGGTAACGGAAGGTCTTAGCGAACTAGGCTATCAAACTGATGATGCCGAGAGCATCAAAGATGCAATGTACTTCATTAGCATTAGAAACTACGACCTTATAATGGTAAACTGGCTAATGCCTGACGGCGACGCAAAAGAACTAATAGAGAGCATTAAGAAAAAATCAAATAGAACCGCCGTGATACTTCTATCCTCAAAATTGGAAAAAGAGGACGAGATAGAAGGACTAAGAGCGGGTGCGGACGACTATATCAGAAAACCGTTTGATTTTGACGTTCTTGTTGCCAGAATAGAAGCAAGGCTAAGGTTTGGCGGCACAAGCATAATAGAAATCGAAGATCTCGTAATAGACCCGGACGAAGAGAAGATAACATTCAAGGGCGTAGAGATAGAACTAAAAGGCAAGCCTTTCGAGGTTCTAACGCATCTTGCAAGACACAGAGACCAGATAGTCTCTAAAGAACAACTACTTGACGCAATCTGGGAAGAACCGGAATTAGTTACTCCAAACGTAATAGAGGTTGCGATTAACCAAATCAGACAAAAAATGGATAAACCCCTCGAAATATCGACTATCGAGACTGTCAGAAGAAGAGGTTATAGGTTTTGTTATCCAAAACCTGCATGCGACCAGTAAAATCAAAAAAGATTAAGTTTTGATTTTGTATAACTTCGCCCGGAATACAATATAAGCGAGTTTAGTATGGCTTTACTGATAACAGACGAGTGTATCGCATGCGATGCGTGCGTAGACGAGTGTCCCAATGGTGCGATTTCCGAGGGTGATCCTATATACGTCATAGACGCCGACAGATGCACGGAGTGTGTAGGCCACTATGACGAACCGGCTTGCGTTGCGGTATGTCCGGTAGACTGTATAAAACTGGACCCGGATACCCAAGAAACACTTGAAGAATTGAAGTTTAAATTTAAACAGCTCCAAAACAAAAACTAACGGTATGGCTCGAATAACCGCCGTTATCGACATCGGCTCAAACTCTGCCAGAATGGTCGTTTTCGAACGTACCAGCAGGTTTGGGTTTCACCTCCTCAAAGAAATAAAATCAAAAGTCAGAATATCGGAAGGCGCCTACGAAAACGGCGGCAATTTGCAACCGGAAGCGGTAGAGAGAGCGCTTAACGCCCTGGAAGGTTTTTTGTCTATAGCAAAAAGCTATAAAGCAAGAAAAATACTATGCGTCGCGACGTCCGCTGTCAGGGATGCGCCAAATAGAGCTGATTTTTTAAGAACGGTAAAAGATAAGATTGGTCTTGCAATCAAGGTCATAGACGGCTCGAAAGAGGCTCACTACGGCGCCGTGGCCGCCGTAAATATGCTAAAAATAGACGATGCGGTTACGGTAGACATAGGCGGCGGCTCAACAGAGCTCGCGCTCATAAAAAACGGCAAAGTAGAAGGCTTAATCTCGCTAAATCTAGGCACGGTCAGGCTAAAAGAGTTGGTTTTCGACAAAAATCTCCCGCACGACGAAGCCGTCAGATTTGTCCAAAAGGAGCTCTCAAAAATCCCGCCTGAATTTAAAACTAAAACAATTATAGGTATAGGCGGCACCAATAGGGCGCTTGCAAGTGCGATTATGAGCATGCAAGAATACCCGGTAGACACGCTGCACGGCTTTGAGTTTACGCTAACCGACAAGGCGGACTTCCTCGATAAGCTAATAGGCTCCAAAATACAAAAACTAAAAAACTTCAAAATAAAGCCAGAAAGATACGACGTTATTAGAGAGGGTGCGCTAATCATCAAATCCGTCATCGACATAGTAGGGGCTCAAAAGATGGTGGCCAGCGGCGTCGGTGTCAGAGAAGGCGTATTTTTATCGGATATACTGCGAAACCAAAACAACAAATTTCCGAAAAACTTCAGCCCGAGCCTCAGAAGTCTGCTTGACAGATTTGTAATAAACGACGAAGGAACGAAGCAAGTCTGCAAACTATCCAAACAGCTGTTTATCGCTTTAAAGAGCGCCCACAAAATGGACGATAAAGAGCTTTTCTTTTTGGATGCCGGAGCAAAACTTCTAAACATAGGAACCTATCTAAACTTTTATAGTCATAGATATCATAGTCACTATTTGATACTAAACAATCTAGACTACGGCTTTACCCACATGGAAAAACTTATCATCGCCTCCATAGTCAAATATCACGGCAAAAGATTTAACGGTCTTGACGAAGATGAGTTTTACGGAATGCTAAAAAACAAAGAGGAGTGTATCAAGTGGCTCTCCACAATACTCTCTATCGCAGAAGCGCTATCGATAGATAAATGCGACGCAAAAATGGAATTTTCATTCGAGAGAGGCAACATCCGTATTAAAACAAATAAAAAGCTATATCTGGCGGAAGAGAAGCTAAAAATGCTTCTAAAGGGTAGCGGCCTTAGCTTTACGCTAGAGCTCGTCTAAGAGCTCTTTTTTTACTAAAATCTCGAACCTATCGTAAACTCTATATTTGAAGTTTTGTCGCCAGTTTTCTCGTTTAGAGGCTTGGCGTATATAATCTGTATCGGACCAAGCGGAGATATCCACTCAAGGGCAATACCGTATCCGGCTCTCGTATTCTCATTAAGGCTAGAGGTGCCTATCATACCATAGTCATAAAATAGTGAATATCTCATTTTTGCAGCTTCAATAAGCGGCATACTCAGCTCCACGCTATTTGAGAATGTTTTTGTATCTCCGAGTAAATAATTATTTGCGTCTTTTGTGCCGATCGAGCTGGACTGATAACCTCTTACGGAAGAGAGACCACCCATATAAAACTTGCTACCTCTAGCAATCCTTTGGTCGTTAAGTATCCAGCCCAGCCTGGCCTTATATCTAAATATCGCATCGTAGTTTATAAGATCGTCAAATCCGTAGAAATACCCGACTCTTGAAAAGCTCTTTGCGTATTTCTCTTTTCCTCCAAGACCAGCATACTCAAGGCTTGTGCTAGCAGTCACGCCCCTTCTTGGAACATAGTAGTCGTCCGTGTTGTCAAAACTTAAAAACGGCGTTACGGATGATTTTGTAGTGCTATCAAAATCTTCAGGTCGCGTAATATTAGACGATAGCTCCGAATATTTAATCGTCGCATACTGATACGACGCACCGGCTGAGAGGTATCTTGTTAGCTGTCTACCGCTTGTCACGCTGATACCGGTACTTTTTTCGGTGTAGTCATAGGCAATATATTTTCTAGAGAATATATCTCCGCCAAGAGAGTATTTACCGTCTCTAAGCCTAGGATTTGTAAGAGATATATCGAAGTTGTTTTGTTTTCCGGAAAGTTCCGCATTAAATCCAAGACTAAGCCCGCTTCCGAATACGTTTTTGTCGTTTATCCCAGCATTAAAGATTAGGCCATCATAACTACCGTAGCCGCCGCCAACCATAACATTTCCGGTCGGAGCCTCTTTTACTTTTACGAGCAGATCCATCTTATCGGCGGAGACTCTTTTTTCATCTATCGTTACATCCTCAAAATAACCGGTTCTTTTTAGGGCGTTTTTGGAATCCGTCATATCCGTCAAGCTATAAAGATCGCCGGGCGCCAAGAAAACCTCGCGTCTGACAACGTTATCCAGCGTTCTGGTATTGCCGGATATATATACGTTATTTATATATACCTTTTGCCCCGGTTCTACCACGAATACCACGGACGTCGTATGTGTCTTCTCGTCTTTTATAAAATCAGGCGTAACTCTCGTAAACGCATACCCCTTGTCCGCAACCTTATTCTTGATTGCATCTATATCTTTTCTTAGCTTCTCTACGTTAAACACCTCGCCTTTTTTCAGCTTTAGCCCCTCAAACAATAGCTTTTCGTCTATAACGCTCTCTTTTTGCTCTATCTTAATATCCGATATCGTGTATGGTTCGCCCTCAAATATCTTGTAATCAAGCGTAGCCGTATAGGTATTGAAGTCCGCCTTCAAAAACGCATCGCTAACAGTAGCATCAAGATAGCCGTTTTGCATATACACGTCTTTAATTCTAGCGGAATCGTACGGCAGCTCTTCTAGTTTTAGCTTGCCGTCATTTCTACCCCACATCCAGCCCATAAACTCTCGCTCTTGGTTTGCCGCCTGGTGTAGTATCTTGCCCTGCTTTAGTTTTTTGTTGCCGACGGTAGTTAGCTTGTCGATATATATTTTCTCACCCTTGTTGATTACGTATGTAACCTCTACGGCTCCATCGTTTAGGTCTTTTTTGTCGACCTCGACTACGGTATTAAAATAACCGTCCGCCTCTATATGCTTAATAACAGATTTTTTGCTTTTTTCTATTTTTTCGTCGTCGTAGCTATCGCCTTTTTTAAAGCCCAGATCGCTCATAAACTTTTCTACTTCGGTATCCGAATACCCGGCAAACTCTATCTTGGCAACTACTGGTTTTTCTTTGAAGTGATAGATAAGCACGCCGTCTTTTTCTTCAACCCAGATATCCTCGAAATATCCTTGAGAGTAGAAGTTTAGTATCGATTTTCCGACTTTATCGTAGTTGAATACCTCGCCCTTGCGCACGCCGCTTAACTCTTCCGCTATCATCGGGGAAATTCTGGATAAGCCGTCATATCTAATATCTTGTATCGTAAAAGCATAGCTTGCTATCGAGGCCGCAGCCATAAGAGCGGAGATTTTTTTCAACTTGAAACCTTTTGCGTTGTGTTTGTATTTGGGTATTTCATAGATTTTAACTTTTTTTGTTTTAAAAAGCCGATAAAAACAGCATTCAAAAAGAGCCAAAAACGCCTAAAAAGTTTGGGCTTGGTATAATTTTGACCAAATTGTGACAACAAAAGCGTGGTTTTAAAAATGGAAATATCTATCATAGGGCTCGGTCTTATGGGCGGCTCGCTTGGACTGGGGCTAAAAAAAAGCTCTACGCCGTACAAAATAAGCGGCTACGACCTAAATAGCGAACACTCGATCATGGCAATGCAGCTAGGGCTCGTGGACGAGATAGTATCCTTAACGGACGCACTTACGAAAGAGGTTGTAATACTTGCAACGCCGGTAGATATATGTATCAAAATACTCTCCGAATTTGCGCCCGTAAGCGCATCTCAAACCGTGATAGACCTCGGGAGCACCAAAGAGAAAATATCAAACGCCGTCAAAAGCGAAATAAGAGAGAGCTTCGTAGCCGCACATCCGATGACCGGCACCGAGTATAGCGGACCTACGGCCGCAAAAGAAGAGCTATACAAAAACTCCACGGTGGTTTTGTGCGACCTTGAAAAAAGCGGAAAACGACAAGCCGACATCGCAAAGAAAATATTTACCGACCTTGGAATGAAAATCATAGAGATGGATTCCGCCACGCATGATTTGCATGCGGCGTACATCAGCCATTTGCCGCACATTATAAGCTACTCTTTGGCGGCAACTGTACTATCAAAAGAGAATCCGCAAGACATACTCTCGATGGCGGCGGGCGGTTTTAGGGATATGAGTAGACTGGCAAAGAGTAGGCCGGATTTGTGGACGCAGATATTTAGACAAAACAAACAAAACCTCCTAGAATCGGTAAAACTATTCGAGAAAAACCTCTCGGAGCTTAGAAGTTGCATCGAAAATGAAGAGTGGGAAAGCCTTGAAGAAAAACTCGAAAAAGCAAAAGAGCTGCATCTGATTTTTAAGTGAGAGCTATAATATGAGACATCTTTTAACAACACAAGACTTTAGCAAAGAAGAGATAGAGGAGCTTTTAAAAAGAGCTGAGAAGTTCTTAAACGACGAAGAGCCATGCAAAAAAACACACCAAAACAAGCTGCTTATTAATATATTTTTTGAAAACTCTACCAGAACCAGAAGTTCTTTTGAGGTCGCGGCAAAAAGGCTGGGTCTTGACGTTGTAAACCTGGATGTCGGCACAAGCTCAACCAGCAAA
>JAEMQC010000066.1 GCA_022758985.1 Campylobacteraceae bacterium | reverse complement strand
GTAGCGTAGCCCTTGCCACCACTACCCCTTCTATATCCACGGGCTCCAACACGGCCACCGGAGTCACGGTGCCTGTTCTACCGACTTGGAATATTACGTCTAGTAGTTTCGTTTGGCGCTCTACGGCCGGAAATTTATAGGCAGCAGCCCATCTTGGGAATTTGACCGTAAAGCCGAGCTCCTCTTGAAGTGCAAAAGAGTTTACCTTTATCACCATTCCATCAAGCATCATAGGCAGAGCGTCTCTGTTTTGCTTCAGGTCTTCATATGCCTTCAACACCTCTTGCTCATTTTTGCAGTAGTACGATTTTGGAGGAACCAAAAACCCCTCTCTTTTTAAAAATTCTGCGCACTCGACCTGGCTTTTGAGCCCTAAATCGTTTTTACCTAGACCGTAAGGATAAAAAACAAGCTCCCTTTTTGCAGTAATAGCCGGGTCTAGCTGTCTAAGACTCCCGGCGGCTGCGTTTCTGGGATTTGCGAATAGACTCTGGTTTTCTCTTAGACGCTCTTCGTTGATTTTCTCAAAAGCCTCCTTGAATATCACTACTTCGCCGCGTACTTCGCAAAGCCCTTTATGGGAGATGAGCAGCGGGATGCTTTTGATAGTTTTTGCGTTGTTTAATACCATCTCTCCCTCTACGCCGTCCCCTCTAGTGATCGCCTTTACAAGCATTCCGCCCTCATACACGAGATTTAGGCTGGCGCCGTCAAATTTAGGTTCACACACGAAATCCACATCGGTAGAGGTCTTATGTATACGGCCGATCCACTCGGACAGCTCCTCTTCGTCAAATATATCCTCAAGCGAATACATCTGCTCTAGATGCTTCGCCTTTTCAAATTCATCCAGCGCTACGCCGCCGACCCTTTGAGTCGGACTATTCGGATCTATCAACTCGCCGTTCGTCGCCTCAAAATCCTTTACCGCTCGATAAAGCCTGTCGTATTCATCGTCCGTTACCAGCGGGGCGTCAAGCGTATAGTACGCAAGCGCCCATTCGTTTAGTTTTTGTACGGCTTTTTTGTACTCTTCGAACGTCACGTATGAAACCTTTATATAGTCGTATTTTTTAGCGCTTGCCAAACACGCAGCATCTGCAGATGCTCTTTTACGTCGTGGCAACGTATTATAGATGCGCCCTCGTCCAGCGCCTTTTGATGAAGTGCTAGCGTTCCAGCCAGCCTCTCTTCCGGAGAGCTTGGGGAGACGGAATTTATCATGCTTTTTCTGCTCGCTCCGACAAGAAGCGGTTTGCCGTGCGCCTTAAAGTGACTTAGATGTTTTATGAGAGCCAGATTGTGTTCAAGCAGTTTGGCAAAACCTATCCCAACGTCCAGTATAACCTCTTTGATGCCAAAGCTATGCGCTATTTCAAGCTTTTGTCTAAAATAATCGTCCAGCTCAAAAAACAGATTGTCGTAATCGGTCAGAGTCTGCATATTTTTTGGCGTACCTCTCATATGCATTATGACTATGGAAGCGTTATATTCGGCGACTACAGCCGCAAGCTCACCAGATGAAAGCCCGGTAATATCGTTTATGATATGGCATCCAGCTTCAAGCGCAGCTCTTGCGACTTTTGGCTCGTAGGTATCTATGCTTATTTTGGCTTTTTTATAGAGGGAGTGTTTTTTTATTAGCCTCAATATCGGCGAAATCCTTCGCAGCTCTTCGTCCACACCTGGATATTCGCTACCGGGACGGCTCGATACCGCACCTATATCTATAATATCGGCGCCGTCTTCGCACATAGAGGTAAACGCATCCACAAAGCTCTCTTCGTCTATTCGACTATTTTTAAAAAAGCTATCCTCGTTGATATTTAGTATACCCATTATTTTCGGTTTTTGAGATACGCATCCGGAGTGCAAAAACTGCTTTAATATCTCGGATATTTTCTTTAGCCCAAACGGCTGTAAAGCCTCTTTTTTTATCAGTTTTTCAAGCTGCGAATCGCTACAAACAAGCAAAGCGTCGCTGTTTTTTACGCTCATGGCGGCAACCTGTTTTGATACGGCCAGATCTGCGCCTATAGAGAGGGCATCTTGCTTTAGTATATTAGCGGCTCTGATATCGAGAGATGGAATAAAAAAGTAGTTTATGCGGTTTTTTTTGTTAAGTATCTTTTGTCCGGCGGCGTCTACGCCTATCTTTTTTAAAACCTCGGCAAAATCGGTATCGTTTGAAAGTTTTTGTATCATTTGAGAGAGAGCCTTGCAAGCAGAGTCGTAAATATAACTTTCGGTGGAGTATTCAATGACAACAGCTTAAACGCAGTATCAAAAAGCTCCAATTTTTGCATATTTTTAAGCGGCTCTTTTTTAGGCTCCATTTTTTTGTAGCTCTCAAGCAACATATATAGATATTCCTTTGCCTCTTCCCTCTCCATAGATTCGGTCTTTTTTAAAATCTCAAACATCCCCTCGGCGCTAAATTTCGATAGATCTATCGGCTCCAAAGAGGCATCTTTTTTTGTTTTTAACTCGCAAATAGAAAGTCTAGAGCAGACGGTAGGTAAAAGCGCCGCTTTCGAGCCTACGAGCAGACAAAACTTAATACCACTCGGCGGCTCTTCGAGAAGTTTTAGGAGTTTATTTTGAACGACGACGGAGTATGTATCGGATTTTATGATAAAAAGTCTATCTTCCCCGGTAAGATAAGCGGCTTCCATAAGCTCCTCTATATCTTCGACCAGAATATCTTTTTGTTCTTTAAAAGGCCTTGGGAATATGAGCGTCTCGCCCCCAAAAGCGGCCTTTATGCTCTCTATCGCGGAGTCGAAATCGTTCGATACGGCTATAAAGCCGTTTGACAAAAACAGATCTTTTGAAAAAATCCTTGCCAATTTGCCAGCCTAAAGTTTTACTTTGGAAAACATTACCGCATCGATAGTTTTGTCAAATAGAGAAGCAAGCGATATAAGCTTACTGTCCAGAGCTTCATCGTATGATTTCAGATAAAAGCTGTTCGGCATTATCTCGTCAAATAGCCAAAGGAAGCTATCCTCTCTCTCTTTTGCGAAAGAGGCCATCTTATCGTCGCTTCTTCCGATATACCAAAAGATATAGTTTTTAAACACGATATCAAGCATATCCGTATACGCCTCAAAGGTCTCGTTCGTACTAAGATTGGTAAGACCCGGGAGCAGACATTTGATAGAAAAAAACGGCAAAACAGGCCTATTCTTCGACGGCTTATTAAGAGTCTTAACCAGATAGTTTGAAAACCAAGTGCGCTCTTTATCTGTTATGATAATGACGGCTGAGCCGTTCATGGCTATATTTAGACAGTTTTGCACCAGCGGCACCCACTCAAACCGCCTCTCTTCAAGCCATCCAAACTCGCTTCTATTGCGAATAGCATTAAGAGTCCAGCCAAGAAGCTCTTGCATCTGCTTAGTTACCTAGTCCGTATACCTCGTGAAGCGCTCTGACGGCAAGTTCGCCGTACTTCTCCGCTATAACTATAGATATTTTAATCTCTGAAGTACTTATCATTAGAATATTGATATTCTCTTTTGCAAGCGTAGTGAATGCTTTTGCCGCTACGCCGCTATGACTTTTCATGCCGACACCTACGACCGACACTTTCGCAACATCCGTATCATAAGTTATAATAGCCCCATGACTTTCAAATCTTTGCATGATTAATTTTGCCCGCTCAAGCTCGCTTTGCGGCACGGTAAAGCTGATATTAGCCTTGCCGTCTTGTCCGACGTTTTGCACTATCATGTCAACCACGATATTCTCATCGGATAGAGCCTTAAATATATCTGCGGCAATTCCAGGTCTATCATCCACGCCTCTTACCGTCACCACGGCCTGATTTTTATCCAGCGCTATACCGCTGACAAGTACGTTTTCCATCATGTCATTTTCCTTTGTGATAAGCGTTCCTTCGTTCTCATTGAAGCTGCTTCTTGTTACTAGATTTACGTTTAGTTTTTTTGCTAGTTCTACCGATCTATTTTGCAACACTTTTGCTCCGGCGCTTGCCAGTTCCAGCATCTCATCATAGCTGATTACGTTTAGTTTTTTTGCCTTTGGCTCGATTCTAGGGTCGGTCGTATATACGCCGTCAACATCGGTATATATCTCGCATAGGTCTGCGCCGACTGCTCCCGCAATAGCGACGGCCGTGAGGTCGCTTCCGCCGCGCCCAAGCGTAGTTACGCTTCCATCTTCTGTAATACCTTGAAAACCGGCAACCACAACCACAAAACCTTCCGCCACTTTTTGCTTCATATTTGTAGCGTCTATGTCCGCTATTCTAGCCGTCGTAAAGTCTGCGTTCGTCTTAATACCCGCTTGTCTGCCGCTCATCGCAACGGCTTTATATCCTTTTGCGTTTAGAGCAATTGCCAAAAGCCCGGCGGTTACCCTCTCGCCGGAGCTTACCACAAAGTCCATCGCTTTTTTATCTGGGGTTTTCGTAAAGTACTCGGTATATTCGATAAGCTTGTTTGTCTCGCCGCTCATAGCCGATACTACGACTATAACGCCGTGCCCTTCTTTTACCGTTTTAGCTACTCTATTTGCAACATTTTCGATTCTCTCTAAGTTTCCGACGCTCGTACCGCCGAATTTTTGAACTATTAGCATCTTTTAACTCTTTTTCAAAAATTTAAATGAAGCCCTCTCTTTTAAAATAGGAGAGGACTTTTTTGTATATTGGTTTTTTGAAGTGCGAAATAAACCCAAAAACCGTATCGAATTTGACGAATTTATACTCGTTAAACTCCGGATGGTGCGTGTTTATATTCACTTCCGAGTCATTTTTTAGTCTTACCAGGTAATATTTTTGTTTTTGACCGCTGTAGTTATACAACTTCTTGTTTTTGGCGACACCTTCGGGAAAGTCGTAATACTCCCAGTTGGGATACTCGCAGATAATCTCGATATTATCCGTGCCTATCTCCTCTTTTAGCTCCCTAAAAAGCGCTTCTTTTGGAGACTCTCCCTCATCTATTCCGCCTTGCGGAAACTGCCAAACATCCTTCATATCGCTTCTAAGGCCGATAAATACCTTCATCTGCGCCGGATATTCGGACGATAAAACTACTGCGGCAACATTCGGTCTATATATTTTTTCTGCCATTTGCCACTCTTCATAGTTTCGTAAAAAACGAGCCAATTCTGGCTACAATGCTAACAAAAAAAGGATAAAAACTGCTTTATTTACACATACCTTTTTGCGAAAAAAGATGCGGATATTGCGCCTTTAACACCTTTGCCGATAAAGCGGGTATGATTGCTCTTTATGTAGATGCGCTAGCGCTACAGCTAGAAGCCGAGCTTAGGCAAATGAACGGCAAAATACTAACAAGCGTATATTTTGGCGGCGGGACACCGTCGTTACTTGGAATAAACGATTTTGAAAAAATATTCAAAAAAATAACGGCTTATATCGACAAAAATACCGAAATAACCATAGAGGCAAACCCGTCAAGCTGGAATAAAGAGAAGGCAAAAGCTGTTTTTGGGATGGGGGCTAACAGGCTAAGCCTAGGGGTTCAGAGTCTAAATGACGAAAAACTATTGTTTTTATCGAGGGTGCATAATTCAAAAAAAGCATTGGAAGCTTATGAACACAGCATATCCGCCGGTTTTACGAATATCTCCGTTGACTTTATGTACGACACTGTGTTTGACGATGAAGCATTCATAAAAAAAGAGCTTGACGCTTTTCTTTCGCTAGATGCCGCCCACATATCGGCCTACTCGCTAACCATTGAAGAGGGAACGGCTTTTGAAAAAAAGGGAGTTCAAACAAGATATGATGCAAACGCCGCACAAAGCGTAGCCGAACAAATCAAACAGGCAGGTTATGAACACTACGAAGTGGCCAGCTTCGGACGGACACGCTCAAGACACAACTTCGGCTACTGGGAATACAGACCATACATCGGAGTTGGAGCGGGAGCAGTCGGCTTTGACGGCGAGAGGCGAATATATCCACACACAAAAATCGAAGAATACATCAAAAATCCGCTTTTTGCCGACACAGAAGAGCTAAGCTGCGATGAGATAAGAACAGAGAAGATACTTCTTGGATTAAGGAGTGCGGCTGGAGTAGATAAAAGCCTGCTTACACACAATGGCGAGATAGTGCAAATGCTAATCAAAAACTCGCTCTTGGACGAATCTGAAACAAAGGTATATTGCAAAGATTTTTTCTTGGCGGATGAAATAGCCGCAAGACTAGTTTGAAA
>JAEMQC010000125.1 GCA_022758985.1 Campylobacteraceae bacterium | reverse complement strand
ATTTCATAAAAATTGTAGCTTTTTAGAAAAATAAAACTGGGTGAAATGTTGTATGAAAATTTGAGGGCATTATAATATTTGGGGGCTGTATATTTTGGATTTAACACAAAATTAACATAGCATTGATAAGTTATACTATCTTTTATATAAGGAGAGATTAATGAAACCGATTCGAATCATAGCTTCCCTGATTAGTATTGCGACGTTGATGATGGCAGGTGATATAAGCGTAGAAAACCCATTTGTAAAAGAGGTTGCGCCAAATATGAAAAACAGCGCCGCTTTTATGACTATCAAAAATAGCGGCTCAAAAACGGTAAATCTTGTGTCTGCAACGAATGATGCTTCGGCTATTACGGAGCTGCATACTCACGGCAAAAAAGACGGGATGATGGTAATGTACAAAGTCGATAAGATAGAGGTGCCAGCCAAGGGCGAAGCGCTCCTAAAGCCGATGGGACTTCACGTGATGCTCATAGGTCTGAATAAACAACTAAAAGAGGGTGACAATGTTAACCTGGAGCTCAAATTTGACAACGGCGAAAGCGTGAAAATCACGGCTCCAGTCAAAAAACTTGGCGGACAAATGAAGCCTTATTTGGATACGCATAAATAATGAAGCTTTCATTCGGTAAAACGCTTGCGGCGGAGATAGCCCTTGTTGCTTTGCTGATTTTGGGCTACTTTTCGGCTGATATATATGCCGCACTCAAACGGCAAAACATTAGCTACACTCCGGCTTTGGAGTGTGAGCTAAATCAAAAATCTTGCGCCGTAACTCTAAAAGACGGGTCTATACTTGAAACTTCGATGGAGCCTAAAATAATTTTGCCGCTTCAAAAAGCGGAATTTATCGTTAAAAACATAGGCGCCAAAGAGGTAAAAGCCGTCATTCGAGGGCTTAATATGGAGATGGGCGTGCACGAATATAAGTTTCAAAAACAACAGGACGGTACTTTTCGCGCTAGTGTTTTGCTTCCGTCTTGCTCTATTGATATGAAATGGCAAGTGGATGTATTTGTATCAAAAAATAGCGGTGAATACGGAGGCGGATTTATAACTTGGAGTAAAAACAGACCATGACAAAAACACATAAAATCATATTATCGATTTTGCCTATTGTTGCAGCTTTGGCATTTGGATTATTTTTGTATTTTAAGCACTCCTCGGAGGTTGCAAAATATGACTTTACGCTCCAAAGCGACAAGGGAGAGGTAAGGCTAGCCGATTTTAGGGGCAAAAAGACTCTTGTATATTTCGGATACGGTCTTTGTCCAGATATTTGCCCGACTACGCTATATGCAATAGCCGAAGGGCTTAATAAGTTGACTCCGATGGAGCTTGACTCGGTGCGTGTAGTATTTATAAGTCTTGACCCTGCAAGAGACAAGCCGCAGCAGCTCGGCGTATTTGCAAGATACTTTCACCCAAACATAATAGGGGCTACGGCAGATGAGGGCTATATAGCGGCGTTAGCCAAAAACTACGGCGTAAACTATAAAAAAGTTCCGCAGCCAAATTCGGTCATAGGCTATTCCGTGGCTCACAGTGCAGACGTGTACGTGATAGACAAAAGCGGAAAGCTTGAGGCCGTGCTACCTTTTGGCGTTAGCGGTGACGAAATAGCGGCGGCTATCAAAAGATAGTTTTGCCGCCTTCGTCTTCGGATAGTATTTGTTATTTGATTTCTATTTTTTTGGACTCTTTTGGCGCCGCTTTTGGTATTACGATGTTCAAAACCCCGTTTTCACTACTTGCGTCTATGGAGTTGCCGTCGGTATCTTCCGGCAATGCAAAGCTTATTTGGAATTTTCCGTAAAAGCTCTCTAGCTTGTAATAATCTTTCTCTTTTATCTCTTCTTTGTACTCTGATTTAACCCTTGTTTGGCTAAAATCTTGCCAAAAAAGCCAACTCTCCTGCGAATGCAGGTAGCTTTAGGGGTTGCACGGGACGCTTGTGTCCCTTGTCATAAATAGGGGCTTCGCTCCTGTTTATACATAAGATTTAATGTAGGGTTATATAATGAATAATAGTTTTAACGGCAAAGCCTTTGTTTTTGGCGACAATATAGACACGGACCTAATAATAGCGGCTAGATATCTTAATACTTCAAATCCAACCGAACTTGCAAAGCATGCAATGGAGGATGCGGATCCAGAGTTTGTGAATAAAATTTCACGTGGCGACATCATCGTAGCCGGCGAGAACTTCGGATGCGGCTCAAGTAGAGAGCATGCTCCCGTGGCTATCAAATACGCAGGTATTTCTGCGGTTATAGCAAAGTCGTTTGCGAGAATTTTTTATCGAAATGCGTTTAATACTGGGCTTGTAATACTAGAAGTCAAAGAAGCCGACAAAATATCAGAGGGTGACGAGCTAAAAGTCGATTTGGCGGCTGGTACCGTGCAAAACATCACAAAAGGTGAAACTTACGCATTTAACGCAATCCCTCCGTTTATGATGGAGCTACTAAACGCCGGCGGGTTGATGGAGTATGCGGCTGAAGAGATCAAAAAGGCAAATGTATGAAAAACTATAAAATAGCGCTAATAAAAGGGGATGGAATAGGCCCTGAGATAATAGACGAAGCGGTAAAAGTACTAAAAGCTGTAAGCGCAAAATGCGGCTTCGCACTAGAATTTAACGAATACTTGATGGGCGGTTGCGCCGTAGATGCGTGTGGCGTCCCACTTCCGGATGCCACGATAGAAGGGGCAAAAGCGTCAGATGCCGTACTGTTTGGAGCAATCGGCGGATACAAATGGGATAATTTGCCAAGAGAGCTAAAACCAGAGACGGGACTGCTCAAAATCAGAAAAGAGCTAGGCACATACGCCAATCTTCGACCTGCGGCGGTATATGATGAGCTTTTAGAAGCTAGCCCGCTAAAGCCTGAGATAGCAAAAGGCGTTGACCTCCTCATTGTCAGAGAACTAACAGGCGGCATATACTTTGGCGAACCAAGAGGCAGAGACGAAAACAGGGGCTACAACACTATGGTGTACACAAAGCCTGAAATAGAGAGAATCGCAAAAGTAGCGTTTGAGTCTGCTAGAAAAAGAAGAGGTAAAGTAACAAGCGTAGATAAGGCGAATGTGCTTGAAGTATCGCAACTATGGAGAGAGACGGTAACAGAGGTCGCCAAAAACTATCCTGACGTGACGCTAGAGCATCTATATGTAGATAACGCCGCTATGCAGCTTGTGACAAATCCAAAACAATTTGATGTTGTGGTGACTGGAAATATATTTGGCGATATACTATCCGATGAGGCAAGTGTGCTTACGGGCTCTATTGGGTTACTAGCGAGCGCTTCGCTTGGCGATAAATACGCTATTTACGAGCCAATTCACGGCTCTGCCCCTGATATTGCAGGACAAGATATAGCAAACCCGATAGCTACCATACTAAGCGCTGCCATGATGTTAAGATTTTCGCTAAACGAGGAAAAAGCCGCCGACATGATAGAAGATGCTGTAAAATCAGCGCTTAAAGACGGTATAAGGACAAAAGATACGGCAAGATTTGGCGCCATCAAAGTGCTTGGCTGCAAAGATATGGGAACAGAGATAGCAAGCAGGATATAATGAGCGGACTCAAAACTCTAACTTTAGCTTCGATATATGAATTTCAAGGGCACAAGGAGGATGCTCTTGAGATATATAAAGATATACTAAAAAAAGAACCTCACAATAAAGAGGCTATAGCCGCAGTGAGACGACTTAGCGGTATTCACAAAAAGTACAGTGGCGTCAATACACAGATGCGAGACTTTTTTTTGTCGATGAAGACCGAGATAGAGTATAGAGAATTTGAAAGGTGGCTAGGTAGAGTATGGAGCTAAAAGATGCCGTATTGTCGACTCTTGCGGAGATAGAAGATAACTATCTAGAAGAGATAAAAAAAGAAAACGCTAAAGATAATGCGGCTTCTTCGGTTGCACAGAGCATGGAAGCCTATGCTGATATCGCCGAGACCGAAGAGAGCCTCGAGAGATTTCTTGTAAATCTTAGAGAGAGGATACTCGTGTTGTTTGAGGGGCTTTTGACTATACAGCATGAAGGCTCCGGCGAGATTTTACAAGTAGAGAAAAAGCTTGACTTGATTGTCAATTTCCTTGAATATATGCTTGCGACTATCGACGAAAAACTGGATAAATCGCAGGAGTAGATGGATATTTATTCTTTTTTGGATGAGGAGTCCAGAAATACTTTTGAGAAAATAGCTTCGGCGCTAGAGGGTGCGAGTCTATATTTTGCCGGCGGCTGCGTCAGGGATGCGCTCCTTGGTCTTCCTTCTAAAGATTTTGATATTGAAGTTTACGATATTGACAAAGAGGCTTTCGAAAAGGCTATGGAGTCGATAGGTGCGGTTGGTGTCGGCAAAAGCTTCTTCGTATACCGTATAAAAAACTTCGACATATCGCTTCCAAGACAAGAGAAAAAAATCGGACGTGGGCACGCTGGCTTTGAAGCCGTAGTCGTACAGGACAAGAAAATAGCCTGCTCAAGACGTGATTTTACCGTCAATGCTATGCTGCTTGATGCAAAAAGTTTTGAGCTTATAGATTTTTTCGGCGGGGAAAATGATTTGCGTTCAAAAACATTGCGTGTAGTAAGTAGCGATAGTTTTGCACAAGACAGCCTCCGTGTACTAAGAGCTATGCAGTTTGCGGCAAGATTTGGTTTTAAGATAGAGCCAAAAAGCGTTGAAATATGCCGACAAATAGAGCTGGATGATATATCAAAATCAAGAATATTCGCAGAGTTTGAGAAGCTTTTTGACGCAAAATTCCAGATATTTGGCGCTTACTATTTTTTTAAACTGCTTATTGCCCAGAAGCTTTTTGGTCTAAATGCGGAGTTTGGGTCATTTCTTCGTTTTGCGAAAAATCTTGCTTCTTCTAGCTGTTTTTTCAAAAAAAATATACCCGGAGCTTTTTTATATCAGCTATTTTTTGTTTTTAGGCCGAATAAAAATAGCTTTTTGGATAAAATCGGCGCTCCAAACTCGTATAAAAAGATGTTTGCCGTCCAAAAGCTACCCCCAAAAAAGATTAGCGAGAGATTTTTGGTCGGACTCTCTATGAGGCTCCCCATATCGGAATGGATGGGGGCATATAGAGCTGAAGTAAAAGAGATGGCGCAAAGTATCGGAGTCTGGGATGACGGCTATAAACCTCAGATAACACAACAAAAAGTTATATCTATGGGGTTTAAAAATGCAGAAATATCAAGAAACTATTCACTGCTGTTGGCAAAAGAGATAAGAGAAAAATTTAGGGGCTAAGATGGAGAAAATTGTTCTTATAGACTGTGAAGATAGCGCTGGTCTAATCTACAAAATAAGTAAAATATTTTTTGAAAACGGGTTAAATATTGAAAAAAACGATGAGTTTGTCGAAAAAGAGAAGAATAGATTTTTTATGCGCACCGAAATTAGCGGCGAAGCCGATTTTGATCTTGTCGAAAAGCTGCTTAGACGAGATTTGCCAAAAGATGCGAACCTCCGCATAGTCGAAAAGAATAAAAAGAAAAAGATGCTTTTGTTTGCCACAAAAGAGTCGCACTGTCTAGGAGATATACTAATAAGATATCATAGCGGCGAGATGGATGCCGATATTCTAGGTGTAGTGGCAAACCATGACACTCTTCGCCCTCTTGTCGAAAAATTTGAGTTGCCGTTTTATCATCTACCTGCGGAGGGTATTAGTAGAGAGGAGCATGAAGCGAAGGTAATCGAGCTTGCAAAGAGCCTATCTCCGGATCTTCTAGTGTTGGCTAAATATATGAGAATATTGACGCCAAATTTCGTCTCTCATTTTGAGGGCAAAATTGTCAACATACATCACTCTTTCTTGCCGGCTTTTATTGGCGCAAATCCGTATAAACAGGCGTATGAGCGCGGCGTAAAAATAATAGGCGCAACGGCTCACTTTGTAAATAACAATCTCGATGAAGGGCCGATAATAGCGCAAGACATAGTTAAGGTCGACCACAGCTACGGATGGGAAGAGATGAGAAACCTGGGCAGGGATGTGGAAAAGATAGTTTTGGCAAAAGCGATTAAGCTTGCGCTGGAGGAGAGAATCTTTGTCTATGACAATAAAACCGTTATCTTTTAATGCCTCATAGGCTAGAATTAAAACAAATAAATCAATAATAAAATAGGGAAATGACTGGAAATGAATACTGCTGATTTTATATGGATGGACGGAGAATTTGTAGCGTGGGATGAC
>JAEMQC010000001.1 GCA_022758985.1 Campylobacteraceae bacterium | reverse complement strand
GGTCTAACACTTCAAGCGTGGGATTATTATGCGGTAGATATTCTAAATGCTACATATGCACAAGCTGATTACAAATTTCATCTTGGTATAGATGCAGTAGCCTCTTATCAATTTTGGAATGAAAACGGTGTCGGTGAAAAAATGGCAGGTAATGTAAAAGGTACTTTGAACGCAGTAAAACTCGCAGTTGTTCCAGTTAAAGGCGCAAACGTTTATGGTGCTATATCTAAAACTGAAAAACAAGAGGGTAGAGGCGCTATGTTAAATGGTGGGATGGTTACTCCTTGGGGCGGTACTCCGGGATTTGTACAAGGTACTGTTACTAGACTTGGTTATACAGCAGGAACTACTGCATGGAAAGCCGGAGCTAGCTATGACATCATGCCAAATCTAAATGCCCATGTAAGTTATGCTCAATTCAATGTTGGCTCACAAGCTACATATCAAGGTTCTATAGCCGCGCCAACAGTTGGTGGACACAAGGCAGGTGAGACAAACTTTGATATTACTTACAAGCCGGGTGCAGTTAAAAACCTTGAGCTAAAACTTAGAGGTATTTACGCTAAAGACTTTGTTCCAAATCAAGACTTTAATGAATACAGGCTAATCGCCAACTACAACTTTTAATTAAAGACGAGGGTACACGCATGAATAACAATCTTGTCGAAATAGTCAAAAACAGCCCTAGCTATCAAGAACTTGTCGCCAAAAGAACCTCTTTTAGCGTGAGGCTTGCAGCTATTATGCTTGTTATGTACTATGCATTCATCCTTGTCATTGCATTTGACAAGAAGCTTCTTGGCGTATCGCTAAGCGGCGGAGTAACTACGGTAGGTATTCCTGTCGGTGTAGGTATTATCGTTGTATCGTTCATACTTACCGGTATATACACAAAAAGAGCAAACACTGAGTTTGACGAGCTAAGCGAAAAAGTAAAAGAAGAAGTTAGAAAGGCGGGCAAATGAAAAGATTTTTGACGATACTTGCTGCTCTTTGTTTAGCGGCAACCGCATTTGCGGCTGGTGGCGTTGACGGCGCGGTAGAAAAACAAGCGCTAAACATAAACGCTATCGTTATGTTCCTTCTATTTGTCGGCGCTACTCTTGGTATTACATACTGGGCTGCCAAAAAAACAAAAACTGCAAAAGATTTTTATGCAGCGGGCGGCGGAATCACAGGCAGACAAAACGGTCTTGCTATTGCCGGCGACTTTATGTCGGCCGCATCATTCCTTGGTATTTCAGGTCTTGTTTACACGAGCGGTTTTGACGGCCTTATTTACTCTATCGGCTTTTTGGTCGGTTGGCCTATAATCTTGTTTCTTATAGCCGAACCGCTAAGAAACCTTGGTAAATACACATTTGCCGATGTTGCCTCTTTTAGACTTAGACAAAAAGATATCAGAACGATAGCAGCAGCCGGTACGATAGTTACCGTTATCCTTTATCTTATCGCACAAATGGTCGGCGCAGGTAAACTTATTCAGCTTCTGTTCGGTCTTAGCTATTCGACTGCGGTTGTGCTTGTCGGCGTGCTCATGATTCTTTATGTTGCGTTCGGCGGTATGCTTGCGACTACTTGGATTCAAATCATTAAAGCAATCTTGCTTCTTTCAGGTGCTTCATTTGTAGCATTCATGGTTATGCTTCACTTCGGATTTAGCTTTGAGGCGATGTTTCATAGCGCAACAGAGATACACAAATCTCACGCTAAGATTATGGAGCCTGGCGGACTCGTATCTGACCCGTGGAATGCTATATCTCTAGGTCTTGCATTGATGTTCGGTACTGCTGGTCTTCCGCACATCCTTATGAGATTCTTTACGGTCTCTGACGCCAAGGAAGCTAGAAAATCAGTTTTCTATGCGACGGGTCTTATCGGATATTTCTATATCCTTACGTTTATTATCGGTTTTGGCGCTATTACGCTGCTTGCCCTTGATCCTGCATACTTCCAAAAAGGTGTAGCGACTGTTGTCAACGGTTTCCAAACTATAGTATCTGAGACAAATGCCTCTCAAATACTTGTCGGCGATAAAAAGGCTCTTGTCGGCGGCGATAACATGACTGCTATCCACCTCTCACGTGCGGTTGGCGGCGACTTGTTCCTTGGCTTTATCTCGGCTGTTGCTTTTGCAACTATCCTTGCGGTTGTATCGGGTCTTACGCTCTCGGGCGCTTCTGCTATCAGCCATGACCTATACGCTAGCGTTATCGGAAAAGGCAAAGTTGACGAAGCGACAGAGATGAAAGCTTCTAAAATAGCGACTCTTGTTCTAGGTGTTCTTGCAATCCTTCTCGGTATTGCGTTTGAAAAACAAAACGTTGCATTCATGGTTGGTCTGGCATTTGCGATTGCCGCATCTGTTAACTTCCCGATACTACTTCTTTCAATCTATTGGAGCAAGCTAACAACAAAAGGGGCTTTTGTAGGCGGCTTTACGGGTCTTATTACGGCGATAGTTATAGTTGTTATGGGGCCTACGGTATGGAAAGACGTACTTGGCAACAAAGAGGCTCTAATTAGTCTTAAAAATCCGGCGATTATCTCTATGACGCTAACATTTGTGGTAACTTACATAGTTTCAAAACTAGACAGTTCCGCAAGAGCTGCCGAAGATAAAGCCGGCTTTGAAGCTCAGTATATCAGAGCTCAAACAGGTATCGGTGCCGACGGCGCATCCGCACACTAATCCTATACACAAGAGGGCTTTTCCTCTTGTGTAATCAAAGAAGCTAAAAATGAGTAGTCTCGATATAAAAACATTTTTATCAAAAATCCACCCGTTTGACGAGCTAGGCGAGTTTGAGCTAGATGAGCTTTGCTCGAAAGCGGATATTTTGTATGTCAAGGAAAACGACGAGTTTTTGAAAGCTTCGTCGTCGGCAGAGTGTTTTTATATAGTCGCTAAAGGCGTAGTGAAGGAGATTGGCGAGAGCGAATTCTATTACGGTCCCAAGGATTTTTTTGATTTTGAGGCGCTGTTATCCGGTAGCTATGCCAGCTCATACGTAGCGGCCGAAGAGGCTCTTTTGTATATGGTAGCGAAAGAGGATTTTTTAAGGGCCGTTCACTCCAATACAAAAGTAGAAAACTACTTCTTTTTATCTGCAGCAAAAAAACTAGAAGAAAAACACAAAAGCGTCGATAGTTATCTCGTCAGAAAAATATCAGATATAGCGTATGAACAGCCGATATTTGTTGAGGCCGACACGACTATTATAGGTGCGGTTACTAGAATGACGGAGGCCAACAAGACGTTCGTGCTTGTAGATTTTGGCGGCGAAGTGGGCATAGTTACAGACTCGGATCTGCGCAAAAAAGTGCTGATGGCAAGAATGGATCTGGATGAAAAAGTTGGTCTCATCGCCAGTAGAAACATCAAGACGATAGACAAAAACGACTTTTTGTTCAATGCGCTACTGCTTATGACGAAACACAATATCAAAAGGGTTGTTTTGACTGACGGCAAAGAGGTATGCGGAGTTCTTCAGGATATAGATATTCTCGGTTCGTTTTCGACGCATACGCAGTTTGTGGCCAGAAAAATAGATATGGCGAAAACAAAAGAGGATTTGAAGTCCGCGATAGCTGATATTGACAGCTCCGTAAAAAACCTTCTATCGGAGGGCGTAAAAGTCAAACATATAATCAAGCTTGTAAGCGAGCTCAACATCAGAGTGTTTAGCAAGGTTTTCGAGTGGTCTTTTCCCTCAGACATAAGAGACGACATCGCCCTTGTGATATTCGGTAGTGAGGGCAGGGGTGAACAGATACTCCGCACCGACCAAGACAATGCCGTCATCTGTAAAGACGGCATAAATCCGGCGGAGCTATCCGAATACGCTGCCGCATTTAACGATATACTGATTTGGCTAGGCTACCCCGAGTGCAGCGGCGGTGTGATGGCGAAAAACCCGTATTATCTGAAGACGCTTGAAGAGTACAAAAAAGATATTTATTCGATGGTGATGTCGCCTAGCGAGAAGAGCTTTTTAAATATACCGATTCTGATGGATATCAAGTTCGTAGCCGGAAACGAGGCGCTGGCCGACGAAATAAAGGCATATCTAAAGAAAAAACTTCAGGCAAATCCTCAAATACTAGCTCGTATGGCGGGCGGCTCGCTATCTTTTGAAACACCGCTTTCGATGTTGGGCGGTTTTGTACTTGACAAAAAAGAGCATAGCGGCGAGATGGATATAAAAAAAGGCGGTATTTTTCCTATCGTGAACTCCATCAGGGCTCTTGCCTATGAAAAAAATATAGATGCCGTGAGTACGTTTGAGCGTATAAAGGAGCTAAACAATAGCGGATTTATAGATAGGGTTTTTGCCGAGGAGCTTATCGAGGCATACAACTTCCTTTTGGAAATAAGGCTAAAAGAGCGGCTCTACAAGATACAAACAGGGCAAAAACCGGACAACTATATCAACCCATCAAGGCTTTCAAAATTAGAGAGAGACCTGCTCAAGGATGTGTTAAAGATAGTCGATAAACTCAAAAAGTTTTTGTTTGCTCATTTCAAGCTTGGTTATCTGTCGTAAATGTTTGAGTCTTTAAAAAGAAAATATCTTAGGGGAAAACTAAAAGACAAAAGATTTGATTTTGTTTTTGATGAGCCTAGGTTTGATGAGTATGTTGCTTTTGATTGTGAGACTACCGGACTAAACCCAAAAAAAGATGAGGTTATATCTATCGGGGCGGTCAAAATCAGAGGAAACCGAGTTTTAACAAGCGAAAAATTTGAGGTAATAGTAAGGCCAAAAAATCAAATAAATAAGGAGAGTATCAAGGTACATCACATCAGAAATTGCGACGTAGAGAACGGAATTTCGTCAAAGGAGGCTTTGGAGAGATTTTTGGATTTTATAGGAAATCGCGCGCTTGTCGGCTACTACTTGGAGTTTGACGTTGCGATGATAAACAAATATATGACGGAGTTTTTGGGAACAAAATTACCAAATCCTCAAATAGAGGTATCGGCCCTCTATTTTGACAAAAAAAACGATGTCTTCGGCAGCAAAAACGTAGATTTGCGTTTTGAAGCAATTATGAAAGATTTGAATTTGCCACTATTTGGGCAACACAGCGCATATTATGACGCTTTAATGACAGCGTTAATATTTGTCAAACTATCTAAAAAGCACGCCAAATGAGTAAAACCCATTTGGCTACGCTGCCGCTGAGGCACTAAAGCTAGCTGCTAAAGCAGCAGAAAGATAAAATATTAATTTTATGATGTAAAGGAGAGGTTACAAACAATGGAAGAACTGCACGGAATGGTTTTTAAACCGAGAAAAGAGCTTTTCAAAAGCCCAAATATCAAAAATATGTGCGAATACGAGGAGCTTGTAGAGTGGGCAGAGAGAGACTACGAGGGCTTTTGGGCGCACTTTGCGAGAGAGATGATAGATTGGAAAAAGCCGTTTGAAAAAACGCTTGACGAATCATCCGCTCCAAACTACAAATGGTTTACCGGCGGCAAGCTAAATGTAAGCGAGCAGTGCCTTGATAGACACTTAGAAACTAGAAAAAACAAAGCGGCGATCATCTTTGAAGGTGAACCGGGTGATAAAAGAGTTATAACCTATAGAGAGCTTTACTATGAAGTATGTAAAACCGCAAACCTACTAAAAAATAGATTTAACGTAAAAAAAGGCGATAGAGTAATTATCTATATGCCGATGATTCCGGAAGCCGTATTTTTCATGCTTGCGTGCGCAAGAATCGGCGCTATCCACTCTGTAGTATTCGGCGGTTTCTCTGCCGAGGCTCTTAGAGATAGAATCGAAGACGCACAGGCGAAAGTGGTCATTACAAGTGATGGCGGTTATAGAAGAGGTAAACCTTATCTGCTCAAACCTGTTGTAGATGAAGCTCTAAGCAAAGGGTGCAACAGCATCGAAGCGGTAGTAATCGTACAAAGAAATAACGAAGAAATACCTTATGTTGCGGGTAGAGACTATATCTATAACGAACTTGTAGAGCTTGAAAGTGCACATTGTCCGGCTGAGGCTATGGATAGCGAAGATCCGCTATTCCTACTATACACTTCAGGCAGTACCGGCAAACCAAAAGGTGTTCAGCACTCATCTGCAGGCTATATTCTTTGGGCTCAAATGACTATGAAATGGGTATTTGACGTGGGGGAAAACGATACGTATTGGTGCACCGCCGACGTGGGTTGGATTACGGGACATACATACATCACTTACGGACCTCTAGCTATCGGTGCCACATCAGTAATATACGAGGGCGTGCCTGTTTATCCGGATGCTGGCAGATGGTGGAGAATG